>NZ_DASZBY010000049.1:0-9539 GCF_035943795.1 Aliidongia sp.
GTCGAAGGCAAGGGCGACTGAGCTTCTAAGGGAACTCTTTGAGCTTATCGCAGTTGAGATGGCGGAGGCTGAAACAGAGTCCGTCGACGTGCCGTTCATACAGCTTGCAGTCGAACAAACGTTCGTGATGGATCTCAAAGACCCTGTGGACCTCGCGAAGTTGCGCCACAAAGCTGGTTCGTTTGCGCTGATGGACACCGACGCGCGGCAGGATTTCCGGCGATTTCCCCATACGGAAATTTCTAACCACTTTCTGGCGAGCGCTCTCCTCAACAGCCTTCGAAAGGGAGAGACGCCCAGGTTTCTGCGTAGAGGGTATTTTGGTTCCGATCTGATGTCAGTCATCGGCGACGCATTTGTCGCAGCGCAAAACAAGGACGTCATAGAAATCCGAAAGCGCCTGGCAGACCTGACGCGGAGTGAAATCGGGTTCGAGCGCCTTTCGGAGAACGCCTGCAGTCTAGCCCTGCAGTCGCTCGTCGTGGATGCCATAGATGAACCGCTCAAGCTTGCTGACCTATCGGCAGGGGAAGTTGTTCTGTTTGGCACTTCAGGCAAGGCAGAGCTAACGACGGTTAGCATTTCCCGCCTAGACGCCAGAGGAGTGGATTTACGGGCCGTTTCATTCTCCCAATGTCGTGCCGCCATCATGCTTGTTGACGAGACCACAACGTTCGGAGAACAACGGCCCGCGGTTGACCGCCTGATGATAGAAACAGAAGGCAGACAGCAGAACCTCTATGACCCTGAAGATATTGCGACTTGGATCGCAAAACATGGTCGTGGTGAAGGACCTGTGGGAGGTGCCAACCCTGAAGCCGTCGCGCTTTTGGCGAAAGTCGCCCGCGTTTTCACGCGCCAATTCTTCATCAAGGATGACGAAGCCGAAGCCGATGGCCGCTATCTCGCAAGTCCCCTTTGGCAGAAGATCGAAGAAATACTCGAAGAGGCAGGAAGGTTGCGACGAAATGATCGACTGGGGACCTCAGGCCGAAAGAGCGATTTCGTGCACATTGTAAACGCGCACGCCCTTCTGGCATCGGTCACGGAGCAGGACCGGAATATCTGGGCCAAAGTGGCCGCGCTTAGGTAGTCAGGCCATGTGTGGCCGAGGCACTCGGCCGGTCCACTCGGCGCCGATCAGAGTCGGCAAACATAGCCGAAGCCAACTTTTGTCTGTTGCTCAAGTGCCCGTGAGTGAGGCGCCAACTCGCACTCCCCTCTTCGGGATCGATCGGGTTCGTCTGGGCGGTTATTCACCGCCAGCGCTTCCACGAGCTTCCAGCAAGGGGTTCTGGGGAGAATCAAGGTGAGTCCTCCCAGATCGTATCCAGTCAGACCGCGAGTCCTCTGCGTTGATGGCGGATATTATGTTTTTGAGACGGTGGGGACCTGACCGCAGGTTGAAGGCGCGTTTTCATCTGATCCGCCAAGCGCTGGATGTGGCTAGCAGAGGCTTGCTGTCACCGCGGCGAATGGCCGCTATCCTCATGCAGCTAGCCGAAATCCGCCGGTCCGCTTGCGGCCCATCAGAGCCGATAGCTGAATATCCGCCAGTTTGCATCGGACCCGGAAGAAGGCCTCAAATCACCTCGGCCCCTCTCCCCCTCACTCCCCATAACACCCCGCCAGCCTTGCCCGCTCGCGCACCAGCGCCAGCACCAGGTCGCAGGCCGAGGTCGCAACCCCCGTCAACCGCCCCAACTCCACCACCGCGCCCAGCAGTGCGTCGATCTCCATCGGGCGGCCGCGTTCCAGGTCCTGCAGCATCGAGGTCTTGTGGGCGCCCACTTCGGCCGCACCGTCGATGCGCTTGTCGACGTCGATCGCGAATTTGGCGCCGACCGCTTCGCCGACCGCCTGGCCCTCGACCATCATGCTGCGGGCGACGGCGCGCAGGTCGGGGCGGGTGCCGAGGCGGTCGAGCGTCGAGCCGGTCAGTGCCGACAGCGGGTTGAAGGCGAGGTTGCCCCATAGCTTGACCCAGATTTCGTCGCGGATGCCGGGGCGCAGCGGGGCCTTGAGGCCGGCGGAAATCATCAGCTTCGACAGGATCTGGCCGCGCTCGCTGCGGCTGCCGTCGGGCTCGCCCAGGCTGAAACGGTCGCCATAGGTATGCTCGATGACGCCGGGGCGGATCACCTCGGCCGCCGGATAGACCACGGCGCCGATGACCTGGGCCGGCGGCAGGGTGCGCCAGACGATCCCGCCGGGATCGACGCTCTCGATGTGGCGGCCGCCGAACGGGCCGTCCAGCCCATGGAAATACCAGTAGGGTACGCCGTTGATGCCGGTGACCAGCGTCGTGTCCGGCCCCATCAGCTGGGCGATGCCGGCGGCGGCGCCCGGAAGGGAATGGGCCTTCAAGGTGACGATGACATAGTCCTGCACGCCGGCCTCGGCCGGGTCCTGCACCGCCTTGACCGGCACGACGCGGGTCTCGCCGCCGCTGATCAGGGTCAGGCCATTCTCGCGCATCGCCGCCAGATGCGGTCCGCGTGCCACGACCGTGACGTCGGCGCCGGCCAGCGCGAGCTTGGCGCCGACCAGGCCGCCGATCGCACCGGCCCCGAAGATCGCGACCCGTGCCCTGCCCATCTGGGTCATGCCTCGAGTCCCAGTTGCTTGGCGAGGCCGATGCGCTGCAGCTTGCCGGTGGGACCCTTCGGGATCTCGGCCATGAACAGGATCTTGCGCGGCACCTTGAAGTCGGCGAGCCGCTCGGCCGCGAAATCGCGCAAGGTCCGCTCGTCGACGCTCATGCCGTCCCGCAGCACGACGGCGGCCGCGACCTCTTCGCCCAACTTGTCGTGCCGGACCGCGAATGTGGCGACCTGGGCCACGGCCGGATGGTCCATCAGGATGGTGTCGACTTCGAGCGGGCTGATCTTCTCGCCGCCGCGGTTGATCAGTTCCTTGAGCCGCCCGGTCAGGCGCAGGTAGCCGTCTTCGTCCAGGTAGCCCTGGTCGCCGGTGCGGAACCAGCCGGCGGTGAAGCCCTTGGCGTTCGCTTCCGGATTGGCCTCGTAGCCGTCGGTGACGTTGGGGCCGCGGATGACGATCTCGCCCAGCTCGCCCGACGGCTGCAATGTGCCCGCGTCGGTCATGATGGCGATCTCCGGTCCGGCGGCGATGCCGACCGAGCCCGGAAAGCGCGGGCGCGGCGGCAGCGGGTTGGACGCCATCTGGTGCGACGCCTCGGTCATGCCATAGGCCTCGATCACCGGCGCGCCGAACGTCGCCTCCAGCGCCTCCATGACCTGGGGCGGCAGCGATGCGCTGGACGATCGCACCAGGCGCAGGCGGCCGCGCGCGACCTCGTCCTTATTACGGTCGGCACGGCTGAGGATCGCCTGGTGCATGGTCGGCACCGCCGTGTACCAGCTGGGCTTCACCTCGTCGAACCAGCCGAAGAACTTGAGCGCATTGAAGCCCGGGGTGCAGCTGACGCTGGCCCCGCCGGCCAGGCTCGACAGCACGGCGGCGATCAGGCCGTGGATGTGGAACAGCGGCATGATGTTGAGGCATACGTCGGTGTGGGTCAGGGCCAGCGTCTCGCGGATGTGGTGGGCCGAGGCCGCGACGTTGCGCTGGCGCAGCGGCACGATCTTGGGGCGCGACGTGGTGCCCGACGTGTGCAGCACCAGGGCCACGTCCTCGGCGGTGGCGATGCCGCCCTGGAGGGGCGCTGTGGAAGCCAGATCGCCGGTCTCGACGGTAAAATCGCCGGCGCCCGCGCCCTCGGTCGGCACCAGCTCTATGATCGGCACGCCGCGCTGGGTCGCCATGGCCCGCGCCGGGCTGTCGAAGCCGCGCAGGATCAGCAGCGCCTTGGCATTGAGGTCGCCCAGGTAGAAATCGAACTCGTCGGCGCGATAGGCCGGGTTCAACGGTGCGCTGGTGGCACCCGACGCCGCGGCGACGAACGCGGTCGCCATCTCGGGGCCGTTCGGCAGCACGATGGCGACCCGGTCGCCGCGGCCGATGCCGACCCGGTTCAAGGCGGCGACGGTGCGGGCGGCGAGATCCTGCAGGCCGGCATAGGTCAGTGCCGGCCGCCCGGGCGCGCCGATCGCGGCATCGTCGGGCCGGCCCTGGGTGATCAGTTCCGAAATCGTCTCGAACGGGTACTTCACGGCGCACACTCCTGCGGACGCCGTTCATGCGCGGCGCCTCCCTATCGATCCAGGGTTGCCCATCCGGACGGCGATGCGCAAGCCGTCTCTTGGCGCGGACGTCACGTCTGGCCCGGGAACGCCAGCAGCCGGGCCGCGGGGCGGCCATCGGCCGCAACGGCCGGCAGGGTGCCGACGATATTCGCGGTCATCAGCGGGGCAGGCGGCAGCGGTCCGCGTCCCGCCCGTCGATCGAGCAGGGTAATGAAGCGCTGCAGCAGGGCCAGATAGACCGCGTCGCCGGCGGCGCGGTCCTCCATGCCATGGTCCAGGTTCGGATTGTCGTTGATCTCGATGATGAAGACGCCGGCATCGCTTTCCTTGAGGTCGACGCCGTAGAACCCGTCGCCGATCAGGCGGGCGGCGGCGACCGCCGTGTCGCGCACGGCGGCCGGCACCCGGTCGATTGGCACCGCCTGGGTCCGGCCCTCGACATGGGAGCCGTCGGCGCCGTGCCGCATGATCTGCCAATGGGCGTCGCACATGAAATAGCGCGCGGCGAAGATCGGTTCGCCGGCCAGCACGCCGACGCGCCAGTCGTAGGGCGTATACATGAATTCCTGGACCAGGATGATCTCGGATTGGCGCAGCATGTCCTGGGCGATCCGGGTGAATTCCGTGGTATCGGATGCCCGCTTCACGCCCTGGCTGAACGAGCCATCGGGGATCTTGAGCACGACCGGCTGGTCGAACCGCTCGGCGAAGCGGGCGAGCGTCCGCTTGGTGAGGAGATGGGTGCGGGGCGTCGGCAGGCCGTGGCCGCGCAACAGTTCGGCCAGGAACACCTTGTTCGTGCAGCGCAGGATCGACGCCGGATCGTCGATCACCGGCATGCCGGCCCGCTCGGCCTTCTTGGCGAAGCGGAAGGTATGGTGCGGCACTGCCGTGGTCTCGCGGATGAACAGGGCGTCGAACTGGGTCAGTCGCGCGAAATCGCGCTTCTCGATCAGATGGGTGGCGATGCCCAGGCTCTCAGCGATCCGGCCCAGGTGCTCCAGCGTGTCGCGCCGGCTGGGCGGGATCGGGTCCTTGGGATCGTGCAGGATCGCGAGCTCGAGCTGGGCGGCGGGCGCGGTGCGGACGCGCCGCCACAGCCGGTGGGTATAGGCGTCGAGGGCATCCAGGAACAGGCGGTCGCGCTCGGGCGGCACGTCGCGCGGGTCGAGCGGCCTGATCGCGCCGACCGACCAGGCATCGCCGGCGGCGCGGTCGAACGCGATTTCCATCAACGGACAGCGGAACAGCTCGAACGCGCGGGTGGCGAGCCGAGCGAAGCCGGCGTCCTCGACCCGGCCGAAATAGACATGGATCGCGAAACTGTCGATCGAGCGCGGCAGGTCGGCGGGCGCCTCGATCAGCCGGTTGAGCTCGCCGATCCGATGGGCGTAATGCTGCTTCTGGCCCAGCTCCAGCAGGTCGTCGAGCCCCGGCGTCACCCGCTCGCCGCGCGCCTCGGCCAGGAGCGAGCAATAGTAGCCGGCGCCAAGATAGCTCGTGTCGCGGCAGAAATTGACGATCTTGCGCCGCCGCCCGGCACCCTCCGGTCCCGACTTCAGATAGTCTTCCAGCGTGACGACCCGGTCGTGCGGATCGTCCCATCGGAAATCCGCGCGCTTTTCGACAATGATGATAGGGCCTGACATCGGCTTTCGTTCGTCCTTCGGTGTTAACGGCAATGGTGAGTGTGGATCGGCCGTTCCAGCCGCAGCGCGGCGGTGCCGTCCTGGTAATAGCCGTCGGCCCGGCCGGTGGCCTTGAAGCCGTGGCGGGCGAACAGGGCCTGGGCCGGGCGGTTGTCGATCCGGGTTTCGAGCCGCACCGCGGTGCAGCCAGCCACGGCAGCGAGGAGGGCGGCCCACTCGATCAGCATGCCGCCGATGCCGATGCCCCGCGCCTCGGCCGCCACCGCGATCGAATAGATCCGGCCGATGCGCGCGTGCCGGCGGAACAGCAGGACCAGCGCGCCGTCGATGGCCGCACTGCCGGGTGCGACCAGGACGCGGGCGCCCGGCTGGACCAGCAGCCGGCGCCAGCTGCGGGGCGAGATGCGGTCGAGCGCGAAGCTCGCCGTTTCCAACGCGACCAGCGCCGGTACGTCGCCTGCTTCCGCCACCCGGAGGCCCGGTGCCGGCGGCGGTTCGCTCCGGTGCGACCGGATCGGCGCTTCGCGTGTTTGAAGAGATCTGAAGGTCATGGCGGCCGGGTCGGTTGACGGATCTGCGTTGCCCTTCAAGCTCGCGATGCGGGCATGAAGAAACAAGCGGTCAAACCGGATGCCGGAATCAAAAAACCATAAACAGCCGAACGAAACCTGGTCTTGAGAGATCGATGGATCTTCTATGAAGTCGACGACGAGGCCATATGGATTTCACATGCCGACTTGATCTTGAATGATCGATCGACAGAGCAACGGAGACGCATCATGGAAAAGCGTCGGCGACAGTCCAGAACGAAACAATGCGCCATCGTCTCGGAGGATGGCGCAGGCCATTGGACGGGCGGGGTAGGCGGTAGGCGGCGACCGGCCGACAGCGCGCAGGCGGCGATCCTGCGCGCGCTCTATGGCCGACGCCCGGTCGGTGCGGTCCTGCTGGTACCGAAAGGCAGCAAATGACGGGGCGCCCACACGCGGGCGCCCCGCCGGTCGCGACGCTCAGGCGCGATCGTCGCCGAACGGATTCGGGCGGCGGTCGGCGCCCTGGCGTGCTTCCATCCAGGCCGGATATTCCGGCGGCAGCGCACTGACCTCGTCGAGCGCCTTCATGTCCTCCGCGGTGAGCGACAGGGTCGTGGCGGCGATGTTGTCGTCCAGCTGTTCGACGTTCTTGGCGCCGATGATGATGCTGGTGACATGCGGCTTGGCCAGGATCCAGGCCAGTGCCACGCGCGCGACCGACACGCCGTGGCGTTCGGCGATGCCGCGCATGACCTCGACGCAGGCCCAGGCCCGATCCTGGTTGACCGGCGGGAAGTCGAAGCTCAGGCGGCGCGAGCCCTCTGGGCCGCCGTTCGTGCCCGGGCCGTATTTGCCGGACAGCAGCCCGCCGGCGAGGGGACTCCAGACCAGCAGGCCCATCTGCTGGTCGCGCATCATCGGCACCAGTTCACGCTCCAGGTCGCGACCGGCGATGGTGTAATAGGCCTGCACCGTTTCGAAGCGCGCCCAATCCTGCTTATCGGATAGGCCCAGCGCCTTCATGATGCGCCAGGCGGCCCAGTTGGACACGCCGATGTAGCGCACGAGGCCGCTGGCGACGAGATCGTCGAGTGCCCGCAGGGTCTCGTCGATCGGCGTCACCGGGTCGGTGCCATGGACCTGGTACAGGTCGATATGGTCGGTCTGCAGCCGCTCCAGGCTGGCCTCGACCGCGTCCATGATATGGCCGCGCGACGCGCCGCGGTCGTTGGGCTTCTTGCCCATGGCGCCCAGCAGCTTGGTCGCGATGACGACGTCCGACCGCTTGACCTCGAGGTTCTGCAGGGCCGTGCCCAGGATCTCCTCGGACCGGCCCTGGCTGTAGACGTCGGCGGTGTCGATGAAATTGATGCCGGCTTCGAGCGTGCGATGGACGAGCTTGTCGGCCGCATCCTGGTCCAATTGACCGATCGCCGCCCAATGCCCCTCCGATCCGCCGAAGGTCATGGTGCCGAGACAAAGCTCCGAGACGAACAGGCCGGTCCGGCCGAGCTGGTTGTAGCGCATGGGAAGACTCCGGGAGGATGGGACGGACCCGAACGGGCGCCGCTGCCGGGAAAGATAGGGGCTGAGCCTGACGCCGACAATGAGTGCGGAGCCGTTCCGGCGTTTCGAGCGTTGATGACGCAGGCCGCATTGGCGAATGGGAGACGAGCATGGTCGTGATGGACGAAGATACGGTGATCTATCGCGCCAGGCTGCATCGGCTGCTGTTCCTGCGGCCGTTCCTTTGGATCCTGCTGGGTCTGGCCGTCCTCGCCATCGTCTGGGTCTGGCCGTGGCTGGTGCCGCAGATCCTGCCGGACGCGCCGCAAGGTCCGCTGGTCGAGCCGTGGATCTGGGTGCCGCTCGGCCTCGGCGGCCTGCTGCTCGTCGTCGGCCTGTTCCGGCTTGTCACCCATTTCGCCCGGGTCGGCACGACCGAACTGCTGGTGACCCCGCGCAAGGTCGTGTTCCGCAGCGGCTTCTTCAGCCGGCAGACCATCGAGATGGTCAATTCCAAGATCGAGACCGTGCAGGTCGACCAGAGTTTCCTCGGCCGGATCTTCGACTATGGCACCATCGTCATCACCGGCACCGGCGGCAGCCTGGAGCCGGTCGCGATGATTTCCCATCCGCGCCGCCTGCAGCAGGCGATCCGCGCCGAGTAACGGCCGCTAGACCTGCTGGGGCGGTGGGGGATCGACCGGGCGGGGGGCCGGGATCGGCTGCGGCGGTTCCTCGACGGGGACTGGCGCGTCCGGATCGGGCAGGGGAAGCGGCGGATTGCCGGGGACCGGGGATGGAACCGGAGAGCCGCCGAAATGGAAATGCGGGTACGAGAGCATGCTGCGGCAACCTCCGCCGTTTCGGGTCATCGAGTATCCTCGATCAGCCAAAACACCCGGAACCGGATGCCGGTTGCTTGGGAGGGCGAATGAATGCCCTCAGGCGTGCGGATACTTCTCGCTCAGTTCCTGGTTCTTCGCACTGATCGCGGGACCGAACCGATGCGTGAAATAATAGTCGTCGATCAGGCGGTTGACCGCGAGCAGGCCCAGTTTCACCACGACGGCGGCAACCACCAGGGACCCGGCGATCGCGTAGGCGCGCAAGCCGTCCGGAATGTCGAACGGCGTATAGACCACGGCCCCGAACCCGAACAGGATGGACGCCAGAAACCAGATGATATGGGAGGCGACGCCGACCGAAGCCTTGAAGCGGGTGGCTCCGATATTCTTGCAGAAGGCCGAGAATTCGGCGTTCCGCGCCTTCTTCGAGGAGGACCGGCTCAGTTCCTCGGCGACCTTCTCGATCTCGGGAACGATTTCTTCCGGTTCCATATGGAAGAAGCCTTCGCTGCCGCCGGACATGCGGCGGCTGGTGTACTTGGCATGGAGCTGTTTTTCCAGCCCGCGGGCGTCCTCCACCTCGACGCTGTAGATCAGGTCGAACACAACGCTGGATCGGCTTTCCAGCTGGCGAATCCGTTCGGCCACAGTACGCGTGGTCGATCCGATCTTGACGATACGCTCGCCGTTGATCAGGACTTGCGGACGCAGGATGTAAAGAAATCCGACGCGGGACTTGACCTGGCTTGCCATGGCATCCAACCGAAAATGTTCACGCTAGATTGTAGAGTACCCAAAGCTCCGACTAACGTACAGATTGTTTTACTGTCGGAGCAG
>NZ_DASZBY010000050.1:0-136302 GCF_035943795.1 Aliidongia sp.
GTCCTTCAGGCGGAACGCCCGCTCGATCGGCTCGGCCAGCCCGGCCATCGACAGGCTCTTGCCACGCAGGCCGCCGCGCGTGGCGATGACGCCGTCGAGCCGCAGCACGGCGACGACGGGCGGCGGAAGCGGCAGGTGCCCCCCGGAAAGGCGATGGAGAAGGGTGCGAAGGCTCATGATGGTCAGGGAGATGGGGTGAGTGCGGCGGAATCTCCAGAGCGCGTCCGATCGTCGTCAATGTCACCCGGAGCTTGGATCGCCAGATCCGCTGCATGGGTGCCCAGCGCCTCGGATAGCCGCCGGGTCACCTGGACCATCAGATCCGGCTCAGTCCGGTCGAAACCATAGACCCAGAGCGGAAAATTAAGCGGCGCCTGCAATGCCGCAATTTCGTCGTGCCGATCGGGCGACAGGATGCGCGCTGGATCGCCGACGGCAATCCAGCCGATCGGCACGGTCACGCCCGGCGCGAGCCGCGTGCGCAGATGCACGGTGGCGTGAATGCGGACTTCCGCCCTTCGGCCGAGATGCGCGCCATGGAACACGGCCGCCCCGGTCGCAATGAACACTTCATCTTCCAGCACGGCGCCGGCGATATGCGCATTGGGGCCGATCAGGCAATGATCGCCGATGGTGCAGGTGTGGCGGCGGCTGGCGCGCACCACCGCATTCTCCATGACGATGCAGTTCCGGCCGATCCTGATGGCGCCGCCCGCCTCGCCGACGAGACGGGCGCCGTGCAGGATGCGGGCGCCGGGGCCGATCACGACATCGCCGCACACCGTGGCGTCGGGCGCCACCCAAGCGGAAGGATCAATGCGCGGCCCGACGCCGTCGTGGGCGATCAACATCTTCCATTCCTTTCGGATTGTCGTTCGATCTCGGTCGCGCGCGTCCCGACCGGGCAGCGTGGTCCGTCGCATGTCGTGTGGTCGCACATCCGGCAGACGGTGCGGGCGAAGGCCCGGGACGTCGTCGCCGCAGCCAGCACCTGATCCACGGCCCGCTCGAACGCGGCCTGATCCGGTTCCGGCAAGGCGGCGAGCAGACGATCCAGCACTTTGAGCCGCGCCGTGAGCAGAGACTGCGCCCGTGTTGCTCCTGCCTCCGTCAACGCCAGCGGGACTGTCCGCCCGATCCGGTCGTGACGGTCGACCCAACCGCGCCGGACCAGGCCGTCCAACAGCCGGACGGCGGTCGGTTGGGCCACTGCCGCCACCTTGGCCAACTGGGTGACGGTCAGGTTCGGGCTTTGGTGCAGCGTGAGCAACAGGGCCGCCGCACTCGGCGACAGTTCGCCCAGCGCGGCGTCGGTCGCGTCGGAAATCAGCACGCCGAGCGCGCCGAGCTTGTTGGCATTACTCATATGCATAGCCTATGCATATTATACGCACAGTCAAGCGCAGTCTGCTCGATCCCGCATCGTCTCTAACGGAAACAGAACACTTGAACGAGGCTATCCGCGATCGGACGGGTCGGCATGCCCAGTGTTTCGACGCCGTTCTGATTGAGGAACGCGATCAGGTCCCGGGACGAAACGGCCAGTCCCAGTCCCTCTGGAATTCCCAGCAGGACCAGTTCGGGATCGTGGGCCGGCCGGCCCTTGAAGGCGATGCCGAGCACCGCGCCATGCGCATCGACGATCGGTCCGCCGCTGAAACCCGGCGCGGCATCGCCCAGAAAGTCCCACAGGTGGAACTGCAGGACGTCGTCCGGTCGCGACGCGACGAGATGCGCGATCGGGCTGGCCGCAGGATGGGGCGCCATTGTGCCGTCCGGATATCCCAGCAGAGTCACGGCACCGGATGTCTCGACCTCGCCGCCCCTTCCATAGGGCACGCCCGCAATCTCGGCATCGTCGGGCCAGAGATCGCTGAACCGGGCGGGCGGCCAAGGCGCCCCGATCAGCGGGGCGGCTTCCAGCAGGGCGACGTCGAGTTCGAGCGCGCCATGGGAAGGGCCGGAGGCCTTGATCCGCGCCGGAACCGCCCGAAACCGGTCGGACGCTGCGGCGAGCCGGATCACCTTGCAGCCCCGGACCACATGCCCCGCCGTCAGCACGAGCCCATCGGCGACGATGACGCCGGTCCCGTTGGTCGCGACCATGCCGGGCGCCGGCCAGGGGCCGCTGAAGGCAGTCCAATCCGGGCTGGCCCCGTCACAGGCGGCAAGCAAAACCGTGGCGGCAAAGGGGGCAAACCGCTTCATCGAACAGCCCGGCCGCCTACAGCACCAACCCCCAGCCGTCCCGCAGCACGGCCTCGGCCTCGGCGGTGAACTTGCCGTCGGCCGCATGCAGGATCAGGCCGGGCGCCAGCCGGGTCGGCGTCGCGATGTCGCGCCGCGCGCGGACCAGCACGCGTTTCGCCGGCTTGCCGATCGCCGGCCACAGCGGGAACACGACGATCTCGCCGGCCCGACCATGCAGCTCGGTCAGCAGCCCGTCGATCCGGTCGGCCCGGTGGATGAAGGTCACCGTGCCCTTGGGCCGCACCATCGACAGGGCGAAACGCACCCAGGCCTTGAGATCGGCCGCCCCCTCGCCGACCGCGGCGCGGCGCGCCTCGTTCTCGGGCAGGGTCGCGGTGCCGGCTTCCAGGTAGGGCGGATTGGCGATGACATGGTCGAAGCCGCTGGGCGCCAGGCGCGGCGGCGGGTTGAGGATGTCGCCGAACACGAACGCGACCGTCGCCTCCAGTTCGTTGAGCGCCGCATTCTCGCCGGCGATGCGCACCAGGTCGCGCTGCAGCTCGAGACCGGTGACGCGAATGCCCGGCACCCGGCGGGCGAGGCACAGCGCCGCGGCCCCGGTTCCGGTGCCGATGTCGAGCACGCTGTCGCGCACGGTCGCCGGTACGCTGGCCGCCAGCAGCACCGGGTCGATCGCCGCGCGGAACCCGTCCGCCGGCTGGCGCAGCACGACGCGGCCACCCATCAGCTTGTCCTCGGTCTGGCCGCCGGTCGGCTGCGTCATCGGGCACCCCTCACCCCGGTCCCTCACGGGCAAGCTCGCCGGCCTCGACCAGCAGCCGGCGGGCCTGGGCGAAATCCTCATCATCGACCATCAGCCGCGGCGGAAAGGCGGCACCCCAGGTCGCATTCATGTTGCGATCCAGCACCAGCACCTCGATGCCCGCCTCGCCCAGCAGCGCCTCGAGGAAGCTCAGGCGCACGAAATCGGCGGAGCGAAGCAGTTCCTTCATGCCGCCGCCCGGGCGATGGCGCCCAGCACGGATGAGACCTGCGGCAGATGCGCGCGAAAGAGGTAAGGCACCGGATGAACTGCTCGCTCGGATCTGTTAGGTGTACCCTGGCTGGGCCGGGCTCGTCGGGGCGGTGCCGCGACGCGGCTTGACCCTCCCTTCCCGCACTCTATTCTGCCGGGCGGCAACCTGTCATGCCCCATGGGGATCGAGCGGACGGAAGGCGTGAGCTTGGGAGTAGATGGATTGGCAGCAATGCCCGGTTTGACGAATACGGCGGAAGCGGCGCGCAAGCCGGATATGAGCGCCCTGTCGGCGCTCGTCGATTCGGACCTGAAGCGCGTCAATGCGCTGATTCTCGACCGGATGCAGAGCCCGGTCGCGCTCATTCCCCAACTGGCCGGCCATATCATCGCCGCCGGCGGCAAGCGCCTGAGGCCCATGCTGACCCTGGCGTCGGCCAAGCTGGTGGGCTATCGCGGCGACCGGCACCTGGCGCTGTCGGCCGCGGTCGAGTTCATCCATACCGCCACCCTGCTGCATGACGACGTGGTCGATGCCAGCGACCTGCGCCGCGGGCTTGCCACCGCGAACGCGGTCTGGGGCAACAAGCCATCGGTCCTGGTCGGTGATTTCCTGTTCAGCCGCGCCTTCCAGCTGATGGTCGAGGACGGCTCGCTCGACGTGCTGCGCATCCTGTCCGGCGCCTCCGCCGTGATCGCCGAGGGCGAGGTGCTGCAGCTCGTCACCGCGAACGACATCGAGACGACCGAGGAAGCCTATCTCCAGGTCATCGGCGCCAAGACCGCCGTGCTGTTCGCCGCCGCGAGCGAGATCGGCGCCGTGGTCGCCGGCCGGCCGGAAGAGGAGATCAAGGCGCTTGCCCGGTTCGGCCAGAGCCTGGGCATGGCGTTCCAGCTGATCGACGACATGCTGGATTTCTCGGCGCGCGAGGCGGAGCTGGGCAAATCGGTCGGCGACGATTTCCGCGACGGCAAGATGACCCTGCCGATCGTGCTCGCCCTGAAGGCCGCCGACGATACCGAGCGCGCCTTCTGGCGCCGCACGCTCGAGGAGCAGGAGCAGACCGACGCCGACCTGGGCCACGCCATCGGCCTGCTGCGCAAACACGGCACCCTGGACGCCACGATGGAGCGCGCCCGCTTCTATGCCGAGGATGCCGCCGCCGCCCTGATGCTGTTCCCCGACCAGCCGATTCGGCGCGCGCTGCTGGACGTAATCGAGTTTTGTTTGCAACGGGGTTACTAGCAGCCATGCGGGTCGATGATGCCTGTTGCAGTCGGCCCATGAGCTGTCTATAACCCGGCTCCTGCGCACGGCGGAGTGTAGCTCAGCCTGGTAGAGCACTAGCTTCGGGAGCTAGGGGCCGGAGGTTCGAATCCTCTCACTCCGACCAAACCGGACGCGGGACAAGACGAAGAGAAACAAGGGGCTTGGCCGGTTACGGTCGGGCCCCTTTTCTTTTGCGCGATCGGATCAGAGCCAACTCTCGGGGATGAGAGCGACGATCGCCGCTGCCGTCCTGGCCAGCCTGGTCGCAATCGTCCTGGTCCGGCGCTTCAGCTTCCTTGCGACGCGGCGCGGACCCGGCAGGCATGCCTGGAATACCGGCACATCCGGCAGGTATTCGATATGGACCTCGGACGCCCCGTCGGCATTTCGCCGAACCGTGTAGAATTTGCTGTGATAAAGGCGTTGGTGCCGCAGACGCGCGCGATAATCGCGATTGTTCCAATGCGAGACCTGCGGATGGGAGGTATCGAAGTAGACGTCGTCCTCTTCCTCCCGCGTGTACCAGTCCAGGTGCAACGCCTCGAACGGCTCGTAGACCCGCAGGCCCGGTTTATGTCTGCGGAACGACGCGCCGGCGCGATGGACGGCGAAAGTCGTATCGACCCCGCCCGACAGCACGGCGACCTCGCCGGCCGAGGTCTGCACGAACGCAGGCCTGCGTCGCCAGAACTGTTCGATGTGGGCTTCCATGACGCTGTTGAACAGCGGGTACGATCGCGGGATGTCGCGGATGCGCAGCATCGGCCCGACGCATTCGACATGCCGGAACCGATCCAGCAGTTCTTCATAGAGATCGAGGGCGCGCGGATCGGCGACGGACAGGTCGATGTCGCAGTCGCTGACCGCATAGGCCGACAGTCGGCCCCGCTCCGCGAAATACGCCTGGACCGTCCGGTCCACCTCGTTCAACGCGTCGGCCGATGCGATCGAGGGAAAGCGGAACACCCGGATGCCGCCTCGCTCCAGGTCGTCGAGGATCGCCAGGGTGGACGGGTCCGTGCTGCCGTTGTCGTGGATGACGATCTCGGTCCGCCGCGCTTGCCGCCCGATCGCGGCGATGGCTCGCTGCAGCATGGCGCCGCGGTTGAACGAGATGAGGAAAACCGGCATCGCCGTTCCAAAAGGGCGAAGGTCGCGGTCCGGCTCTTGGAGAAGTTGCATCTGATCACCCGAACGAAGGGCCAGCCGAACGACGTGCGCCAAATATCTTGCCACGACAGCCTCCGCACGCAACAGGAGACCGGCTTCACAGGTCCCGCGCCCGGCCATGTGGCATACCGAGATACCTGGTATTTCACCCCGGATTAACTTACGATTAACCATATTCATCGGGAGGCGGTCATGGTCAATTCGACGGCGAACGTGTTGAAGGGCAAGATCAAGCGCATCACCCACAACCCGCCCTACATGCTGGCGACGATCGAGCTCGATCCGAACGCCACGCAGGAGATTACGGTTTCCTACCTGCCGGTCGGTGGAACCGCCAAGGAGCCGGTGACCGGCACCGAGCCGCAGGCGGCTGCCGACCCGGCCGCAGCCGCGCCGCTGACCCAGGGCGATGGTGTCACGGTCCTGGTGCCGGTGCCGAACGCTGTGATCATGCGGGGCTTCTGAACCCTGTCATTCCGGCGCCGGAAGCAGTTCCCGCACCACGAAGGACACGGCATCGTCCTCGCTCCATCGGGCACCCTCCGCGGCGGCGGCGGCGATGCGTTCCGCCGCCAGGGCTCCGGTCAGCCGGGACCAGAGCCGGTCGCGGATCTGCCGCTCCGTCGGTTGCAGGGTTTCGCCGGCAGCGTCGAAGCCGGCATCGACGAAGCCCAGCAGGCGAGCGGCCTGGATCGGGTTGCCGTCCAATGCGCCCAGCAGCGCCCATTGCAGCAGGCAGACGCGAACGATGAAGCCGCCTTCCTCGCGGACCAGCGACAGGGCTTCGCCGGCGACCGGCCGTGCCTCCTCGCCATTGCCCTGCGCCAGCAGGTAGGACGCGAGATTGCCGAGCGCCCAGCCGAGTTCCGCGCGCACGCCGGCCTGGCGCAGCCGGCGCACGGTCTCCCGGCCGCGCTCGACCGCCTGATCGACCTGGCCCAGGCTGAACTCGACCTCGGCCAGGTTGGCGAGGATCAGGGCCTCGCGCGTCAGGTTCCGCTGCGATCGGGCGAGCGCCAGCGCCGTCTCGAAATGCGTCCGCGCTTCGGTCAGGCGGTTTCCGAGCAGCGCCAGCGAACCCAGGTTGTTCATGACGTTGAACAAGGATTTCGGTGACGAGGACGACACCAGGATCGTCTTCGCGACCGACAACGCCGCCGCCGCCTTTGCCTCCTGCCCCAGGCGAATGTGGATGCTGGCCATGAAGGCCTGCACCGCACCCAGGCCGAGCGGATCGGACTGCCGGCGATACAGATCGCTCGACCGCTGCAGCAAGGTCATCGCCCGCTCATGGTCGACGGCATGCCAGAACAGGCCGGCATAGCGCAGCAGGCGCGCCGCGTCGGGCGAGGGATCGCCGGTTTCGACGAATTCGAGCGCCCGGTCGGTATGGGCCCGGCCCTCGGCGACGAGCGACAGCACCAGCCACAGCAGCGCGCTGGCGCCGGCCAGCTTGACCGCGAGCGGCCGACGGTCGGCAGCCCCGAAGGCCCAGTCGAGCGCCGCCCGCACATTGTCCAGATCTGGCACGTGGCGCTCCAGCCATTCCTTGTCCGGCGTGGTCTCCCACGCAGCGCTCGCCTCGTCGAACGAGGCCGCGAAATATTGCGCATGGCGCGCGGCTATTTCTGCCGCCTCGCCGCTCTCGTCGAGCCTTTCGAGCGCATAGAGCCGCAGGGTTTCAAGCAGGCGGTAGCGCGGCCGATCCCGGCCCTCGACGACGACCAGGGATTTGTCGACGAGCCGGCTCAGGCCTTCGATCGTGTCGTAGAGCGTCTTGCCGTCGCTCGACACGACCGCCGACGCCGCTTCCAGCGTGAAACCGCCGACGAAGATGGCCAGGCGCCGAAACACCGCCGCACTGGTCGGGTCGAGCAGGCCATGGCTCCAGGCGACGGTGTCGCGCAGGGTCTGGTGGCGAGCCTCGAGCGTGCGCGGTCCTGTCGTCAGCACATGCAGACGGTCGCCCAGGCGGTTGCGCAATTCCTCGACCCCGAACATCGGGACGCGTGCCGCAGCCATCTCCAGGGCGAGTGGAATGCCGTCGAGTTCCCGGCAGATCTCCGCGATGGCCGCCATGTTGGTCGCGACCAGTTCGAAGCGGCGATCCAAGGCGCGGACCCGGGCGATGAACAGTTCGATGGCGCCGAAGCGATGGATGTCCCGGGCGTCGGCCGGCGGCAATTCGAGGGGATCGAGGCGAAACACCTGTTCCCATCGGCTGCGCAGGTTTTCCTGGCTGGTCGCGAGAGCCGCGACCGCCGGTGCCTGCCGCAGCAGCGCGTCGATCAGTTCCACCACCGCCGGCAACACATGCTCGCAATTGTCGAACAGCAGCAGCAGCGAACGCTGGCGGATCGCCGTCGCGACGGTATCGACCGACAGGCCGGCCGCGCCCGGGACGACCGAAAGGACGGTCGCGGTCGCGGCAAGCACCATCGCCGGGCTGGTGAGCGGCGCCAGATCGACCAGCCAGACGCCGTCCGGGTAGCGCGGGCGCAAGGCGTCGGCCAGCGCGACCGCGAGCCGGGTCTTGCCGATCCCACTCGGCCCGGTGATCGTCAGCAGGCGATGCCGTTCGCTCAACTCATGCAGTTCGGCCAATTCCGAGCCCCGGCCGATGAGCGGCGTCGTGGCGTCAGGCAGGTTCGATGTCGGCAAGACCATATCGGCCGGCGCCTCGGGCACGTCGAGCGACGCCGAGGCGCCCATCGCCGGGTCGTCCTCGACCGGACCGGTGAACTGATAGCCGCGTCCGGGGATCGTCGCAATCCGCGCCGCGCCAATCGTTTTGCGCAAGGCCGAGATATGGACGGTGAGATTGTTCTCTTCGACGAAAGTATCCGGCCATACCAAGGTCATCAGTTCGTCCTTCGGGACGATCCGCTTCCGTCGTTCGACCAGGACCGAGAGAATGTCGATGGCACGCGATGAGAGGTGGACCGGACCGTCCGGCCCGATCAGCGCCCGCCGGTCCGCCGGAAGATAGAAATCCCCGAATCGATAGGGTCGCGCCGACTGCTCTGCCGCCATTCATGCTCCTTCCGCGGCCGATACGGCCCACCAGATGCGAAAGTTGCGACGACGGCGGTCTTGGCGCTGCCGGTCAGGGATCAGAGTACCGCGATCCAGCGCGGCGCGCGACCCCCTGGAGTCATCCCGCCGTTAGCAAACTTTAGCATCCTTTAGACCGGCGCTTAAAGATCCGGAGCCGCCCCCGGCGTCATGGTCCGGGTGTCGGCGATCATGCCGATCCGCATTAAGGGGCTTCATGATGCTTTCGATTGGCAAAGACCTCGTCAAGATCTCCGCCGGTCTCGTGATCTTGTCCGGCTGCTTCTCCTCGACCCTCGCCTTCGCCGCCGAGCCGGCGACGCGGGAGGTGCCGCTCAACCTGCCGGGCGCCCGGACCTACGTGGATCCGCCGGCCGCGTTCAATCCGCTGACGGCACCCGACGCCGACCTGGCACTCTATGGCTTCCCGCCCCGTCCCGACGCCACCAAGTCGCCGGCGACGTTCGCCACCTGGCAAAAGGCCATGGCCGCTTCGCAGAACCATGTCGTCCCCGCGCTCGAGCAGACGCAGATCATGCATGGCCCGGCGAACAAGTCGGCCTCAGTCAAGAACACGAGCTCGTCCTACAATTGGAGCGGCTATGTCCTGACCAACCAGGCGTCGAGCTACGGTTCATCGTCCTACTATTTCCTGGTCTCGGACTATATCGTGCCGATCGCCGAGCAGGCCTTCGGGACCTGCAACAACGGCTGGGACTATTCCTCGACCTGGGCCGGTATCGACGGCTGGTCGAACGGCGACGTGCTGCAGGCGGGCACCGAGTCCGACGCCTATTGCTACGGCAACAGCTCCTCCAAGGCGACCTACTATTCGGCCTGGTACGAATGGTATCCGTACGGCGAAGTCCGGATCGGCAATTTCCCGATCGCGCCGGGCGACGACATCTTCGTCGAGGTCTGGAGCACCAGCAACACGGCGGGCCATGCCTATATGGTGAACTACACCAACAACACTTACGTCAACATCGCTTTCTCTGCACCGCCGGGAACCCATCTGGTCGGCAACAGTGCCGAGTGGGTCGTCGAGCGCCCGTCCGTCGGCGGTCGCCTCGCCAACCTCACCAACTACGTGTCGGACGTGCTGTGGGCCGCCGACGCCTATGATTTCGGCTATCGTGCGGGCTCACCCGGCGCACCGGGCGCGTCGAGCTCGATCCCGGTCCAGATGCTGGACAACAACGGGGCGGTGATCTCCTACCCGACCTTGATCGGCCCGGCCGCCTTCGTCGCCAACGACACCGGATCCGCCCGTTAGGTCGATCCTGCGATCCTGCGGACCTTCGCATTCCGGCCACGGGTCTTCCCGTGGCCGGACGCGTCTTGGGCGAGCCCTATTTGCCCATCTCATCCTGCTGGTAGATCCGGATGATCTCCTCGAAGCTGGCATCGGCCTTGAAGCCGAGCGCCAGCGCCCGCTTCGGATCGAAATTGCGCGACCAGCCATCGACGATGTTCCGGATCGTCTGGTCCGGCTCTTCGCGGATCAGCGCAACCGCCGCGTCGCCCGCGACCTTGCGCAACGCCTCGATCTGCTCGGCCACCGTCACCGAAAGGCCGGGCATGGTCAGGTTGCGGCGCGGCCCCATCTCCGCGGTATCGAGCCCGGCCGCATGCAACAGGAAGCCGATCGCGGCACGCGGCGAGGCATGCCAATGACGCACGGTCTTCGGCACCGGCAGGATCGCCTCCATACCATTCAAGGGCTCGCGGATGATGCCGGAAAAGAAACCCGAGGCCGCCTTGTTGGGCTTGCCCGGACGCACGCAGATCGTGGGCAGGCGGATGCCGACGCCGTCGACGAAGCCGCGGCGTGAATAGTCCGCCAGCAGCAGCTCGCAGATCGCCTTCTGGGTCCCGTAGCTGGTCAGCGGGGTCAGGTGGAACTCGTCGCCGATCGCGTCGGGGAACGGTGCGCCGAACACGGCGATCGACGAGGTGAACACCAGGCGCGGTTTGTAGCCGCCGCCGACCTGGCGGATGGCGTCGAGCAGCAGGCGGGTGCCATCCAGATTGATACGGTAGCCCTTGTCGAAATCCGCCTCCGCCTCGCCCGACACGATCGCGGCCAGATGGAAGATCACGTCCGGCCTGCTGGCGACCAACTGTTCCGACAGGCCCGGTTTGGAGAAATCGCCGGCGATGGCACGGGTTTCGAAGGCGGCGCCTGCCGGGGCCGCCGGCTCGACGATGTCCTGCAGCACCAGCCGGTCGATCTTCCGGCCGCCGACGCTGCCGTCCGCGACCAGGCGATCGGCCAGTTTGCGGCCGATCATCCCGGCGCCGCCGATAATCAATACTTCCATCAATCCCTCCCCGTTCGGTGCTTTGCGCAGCCGACCGGAGGAGCCTAAAGGCCTCGAGCCCGCTTCGGAAGAGCCGCGCGACAATCGACCACGGCCGGCCCCCCGGCGGGTCAGAACATCGTATTGCCATTGGCGGCAGTTTCCGGGATCGGCTGCACGACATCCCCACGCTCGACGTCCTGCGGCGATCGCGCGGCCGGCGGGACGGCAAGCTATTGGGATTCCTTACGTCTTGTCCATCAGATGACAGGCGACCCGGCGGCCCGGTGCCACTTCCTGCAACAAGGGGATCTCCTCCTTGCAGCGGGGCATGACGTGGGGACAGCGCGGATGGAAATGGCAGCCGGGCGGCGGGTTGAGCGGTGAGGCCGGGTCGCCGGTCAAGCGCACCATGGTGACCTTGTGCGCCGGGTCCGGCGTGGGCGTCGCGGCGCGCAAAGCCTGGGTATAAGGATGCAGAGGTGTATCCAGCAGCGCCTCGGCCGGCGCTTCCTCGACGATCCGCCCCAGATACATCACCGCGACGCGTTGGCAGAAATAGCGGACGACGCCCAGGTCGTGGGAGATGAACACCGAGGCGAGATTGCGCTTCTCGCGCAGCTTGTTCAGCAGCACCAGCACCTGGGCCTGGACCGACACGTCGAGCGCCGAGACCGGCTCGTCCAGGAACAGCAGTTCCGGCCCGACCGACAGCGCGCGGGCGATGCCGATGCGCTGGCGCTGGCCGCCGGAAAACTCGTGGGGATATTTATGCACGGCCTCAGCCGGCAATCCGACCTCGGCCAGCAAGGCCCGCACCCGCTCGGGCCATTCCTTCGCCTCGGCGATACCATGGACCTTCATCGGCTCGGCGAGCGTGTCGCCGATGCGCCGGCGCGGATTGAGCGAGGCATAGGGGTCCTGGAACACGATCTGCAACCGCCGGCGCAGGCGGCGCAGGTCCGGTCCCGTCGCCTTGAACAGATCGGCACCGTCGAACAGGGCCTCGCCGCCGTCGGGCTCGGTCAGCCGCAGGATAGCGCGCGCGGTCGTCGACTTGCCGCAGCCGGACTCGCCGACCAGGCCCAGCGCCTCGCCGCGCGCGACGTCGAACGAGATGCCGTCGAGTGCCTTCACGCTTTGCACCGGGCCGGAAAAGCCGAAGCCGGAGCGCACCGGGAAGGTCTTGACCAGATTCTTGATGGCGAGCATCAGGCGCCCTCCCCCTCGGCACCGGCCGGTACGCCCAGCCAGCAGCGCATGCGATGGTCCGCCCGGCCGCCGACCGGGACCAGCGGGGGACGCTCGACACAGCGCGCCATGACCTGGGGGCAGCGCGACTGGAAGCGGCAGCCGGCGGGCATCTGCAACAGGGTCGGCACCTGACCCGGGATCGGCTCCAGCGCTTCCGGCCGACGGTCGGCGCGCGGCACCGACGACAGCAGGGCAGCACTATAGGGGTGGCTCGGCCGGGCGAAGAAATCCTCGACCTGGGCGGTCTCGACCACGTCGCCGCCGTACATGACCACGACCCGCTGGGCGATCGAGGCGACGACGCCCAGATTGTGCGTGATGAACAGCACGGCCATGCCGTCCTCGGCCTGCAATTCCGCCAGCAGGTTCAGCACCTGGGCCTGGATCGTGACGTCGAGCGCCGTGGTCGGCTCGTCGGCCAGCAGCACCTTGGGCCGGCAGGCGACCGCCATGGCGATCATCACGCGCTGGCGCATGCCGCCTGAGAATTGGTGGGGATAGTCGTCGATGCGCCGGGCCGCGGCCGGAATCTGCACCCGGTTCATCAGCCGCAGCACCTCGGCCCGCGCCGCCGCGCCGTCGAGCCCGCGATGGCGCCGCAGGGTCTCGGCGATCTGGAAGCCCACCGGCAGCACCGGATTGAGGCTGGTCATCGGCTCCTGGAAGATCATCGAGACCAGGTTGCCGCGCAGGGATTCCAGCTCGCGTTCGGCGAGGCCGACCATCTCGCGCCCGTCGACCGTCACGCTGCCCGTGAGGATCTTGCCGACCTTGGCCGGCAGCAACCCCATGACCGACATCGCGGTCAGACTCTTGCCGCAACCGGACTCGCCGACCAGCGCCACCGTCTCGCGCGGTGCGACCTCGAACGAAACGCCGCGCACGGCCTCGTGCCAGGCGCCGCGGATTCTGAGACCGGTGGTCAGATCCTTGACCGCCAGCGCCGGCGGGGTTTTCAGCGGCACGACGTTGCTCACGATACCGCCGCCTTCGGGTCGGTCGCGTCGCGCAATCCGTCCCCGATCATGTTGAGGGCGAGCATGACGACCAGCACGGCCAGGCTCGGGAAAACCGCGAGCCAGGGCGCATCCAGCAGGTTCTCGAAACCCTCGCGGATGATGCTGCCCCAGGTCGCGGTCGGCGGCGGCAATCCCAGGCCGATGAAGCTCAGGCTCGCCTCGGTCCGGATCGCCGTCGCCAGCCAGAGCGAGCCCATGACGATCAGGTCGTCGAGCACGTTCGGCAGGATATGCACCAGCATGATGCGGCCGTTGGAGAAGCCCAGGGCCCGGCAGGCCTCGACGAAATCGCGTTCCTTGAGGCTCAAGGTCGGCCCGCGCGCGACCCGGGCGAACGGCGGCACGGCGGTGATCGCGATCGCCAGGATCAGGTCGCCGAGATTGGCGCCGAGCAGCGCCACGATGATCAGCCCCATGATCAACTGGGGAAAGCTCAGCAGCACGTCCATCACGGCCATCACCGTCTGGTCGAAGCGCCCGCCCAGATAGCCCGACACGATGCCGATCGTGCCGCCGACCAGCATGGAGATCGCGGTCGAGACGGCACCCACGAACAGCGAGACCCGTGCGCCCCAGATCACGCGGCTCAGCACGTCGCGGCCGAAGAAATCCGTGCCGAACCAATGCTCGGCATTGGGCGCGCCCAGGCTCAGCACCGGATCCTGGTCGTTCGGATCGAACGGCGAGATCCACGGCGCCAGCACGGCGAGCAGGATTATCAGGGCAAGGATGACCAGGCCCGCCATGAGCGAGCGGTTGCCGAGCGCCCGGCCGGCGATGCCCTTGGGTGCGGAGACGGCGGCGACGGTCATGTCAGCGCACCCGGATGCGCGGATCGACCGCGCCATAGGCGAGGTCGGTCGCGAGGTTGGCCACGACCACGACCAGGGCATAGATGACCATCAGGCCCTGCAACATCGTGTAATCGCGGTCGTTGAGCGCGCCGACGATCAGCTTGCCGAGGCCCGGCCGGTTGAACACGATCTCGGTCAGCACCGAATTGCCGATCAGGATGCCGAAATAGAGCCCGACCACGGTCACGACCGGGATGAGCGCATTGCGCAGCGCATGCCGCCAGACCACCAGCCGCGCCGTCACGCCTTTGGCGCGCGCGGTGCGGATATAATCCTCGCTCAAGGAGGCGAGCATGCCGGACCGGGTGACGCGTGCCACGTAGGCGACCATGATGAAGCCCAGGTTGAGCGCCGGCAGCACCAGGGCACGCAGATGGGCCGGCGGGTTGTTGAACGGCGCGTTGCCGATGACCGGGAACCAGGGCAGCTCGACCGCCAGCAGCAGCAGCATGAGGATGCCCGAGATGAAGGCCGGAAAGCTGAGGCCCAGCAGCGAGGTCCAGCGCGCGACCGCGTCGATCCAGCCGCCGCGATGCTGAGCGGCGAGCACGCCCAGGGGCAGCCCCATGACCACGCCAAGGAAGATGCCGAGGAACGTCAGTTCCAAGGTATAGGGCAGTACCGTCGCGACCTCGCCCCAGACCGGACGGTTGCGCACCATGGATTGGCCGAGATCGCCGCGCAGCACCTGCCCCATGAACTGCAGGTATTGGTCCCACAGCGGCACGTCGAGCCCCATGCGGTGGCGTAGCGCCACCAGCGCCTCTTCGGTCGCCTGATCGCCCAGGATGACGAGCGCCGGATCGCCCGGCACGATCCGCACCAGGACGAAGACGAGCGACAGCACGGCCCACAGCGTGGGCAAGGCCATCACGAGACGAAGGGCGACGAAACGCAGCATGTGGGCGATGGTTCTCTCTCGGTCGTCATTGAAACTCACCGTCATGCCCGGGCTTAACCCGGGCATCCACGCGCCTCCGCCTGATCGGTGTCGGCAAGAAAGGCGCGCTGCACCAAGGCGTGGATGGCCGGGTCAAGCCCGGCCATGACGGCTTAGGTTGGGTGGCGGCTTCCGATCAATCCAGCGTGGACGCCTCGGTCAGGGTCGGGCCGAGGTTGAGCGAGCCTTTGAGGTCGTAGTTGAAGTGCAGATTGGTGTGATGCGCCCAGACCTGCAGCTGCTCGAACAAGGGCACGGCACAGACGTCGTCGACGATCTTCTGCTGGGCGGTCGCCCAGAGCGCCTTCTGCTTCGCCTCGTCCGGCTCGGCCCGCGCCTCGTCGATCTCCTTATCCGCGACCGCGCAATGGGAGAAGTTCGTGGCCGCGGTCGGTGTCAGCACCGTCGAGCGCGAGTGGAAGAACTGGGTCAGATAGATGTCGTCGACCGGGAAACGGGCCGCCGAATAATACACCGCCATGCTGAGGTCCTTGCGGATCTGGGCGTGGAAGGTCGCATGGTCGACCACCTGCAGGTCGAGCGTGATGCCGGCCTGCTTCAACTGCGCCTGCACGATCTGCATGGAGTTGAGCATGGTCGGCAGGCTGGTCTGGATCGCGGTGATGGTGACGCCGTTCGGATAGCCCGCTTCCTTGAGAAGTTCCTTGGCCTTGGCGACGTCATGGGGGAACAGCTTGGCTTTGATCGTGCCCAGATAACCTGCCGGCACGACCGACAGCGCCGGCTCGGCCGTCGCCTCGCCCTTGAACTTGGCGATGCCTTCACGGTCGATGGCATAGGCGACCGCCTGCCGGACCTTGAGATTGTCGAGCGGCTTCTTGGTCTCGTTGAGCGACAGCTCGGCCAGCTCGGCCGGGCGGATCACGTCGACCACGGTCTTGGGCGCTTCCTTGGTCCGCTCGACCCATTTCTGATCCTGGCGACCGTAGAGCAGGTCCAGTTCGCCCGAGGAGAAGGCCAGGTCGCGACTGGCATCCGACGGAATGAATTTGTAATTGATGCCATCGATCTTCGGCTTGCCGCGGAAATATTTCGCGTTGGCGACCAGCGTGATGCCCTGGTTGGGCTGGTATTCCTTGATCTCGAACGGCCCGGTGCCGACCGGCATGGTGCGGAACTGGTCGCCCAGCTTCTCGACCGCCTTCTTCGAGACGACATTGCCGCCCTGGTAGTTCGAGACCAGACCCAGGAAGCCCGGCACGACCTGCTTCAGCTTGATCTGAACCGTATAGGGATCGAGCGCCTTGATGCTGTCGACATTGGCGTAGTCGGCGGCGAAGGAGGACTGGTCCTTGTTGGCCGCCCGCTCGAGCGAGAACACCACGTCCTCGGACGTCATCTCGCCATAGCCGCTCTGGAACTGCACGCCGTGGCGCAGATGGAACGTCCAGGTCAGCTTGTCGGCGGAGGATTCCCATTTCTCCGCCAGATCCGGCTCCAGGTCCTCGATCAGGACCGAGCCGGGCTTGAAGCGCACCAGCCCGTTGAACACCCAGTTCATCACGGGCTTGTCCTGGGTCGAGACCGCGCGATGCGGGTCGAGCGCGCCGATGTCAGCCGCCGCCATGCCGACGTTCAGGATCTTTTCGGCCTGTGCCGTTCCGAGCGCCAAGGGTGATGCCATGCAACACAGCGCCGCCGCGAGGATGTGAAACCGCTTCATCGTCCCTGTTCCTTTTCGTTCGCCCTTTGCGGGCATCTTGGTTCCGGATATTGAATCACTGAAAACGCGCGATTGCGAAAGCCTTGATATCGGTCGACGTCTCGCCATCGACGATCAGCTCGCACAAAACCTCGCCGACCGCGGGCCCGAGCTGGAAGCCATGGCCGGAAAAGCCGAAGGCATGCAGCAGTCGCGGATGGTGCAGGCCGGGTCCGATCACGGGGATATGATCCGGCATCTCGCCGTCGAGGCCCGACCAGGATCGGATCACCATCGCGCCCTTCAGCGCCGGGATCATGTCGATCAGCTTCGCCATCGCGGTTTCCGTGGTGGGTGCCAGGGGCCGCGCGCGATCCAGGTCGATATCACCCCAGCCGGCACCGCCGCCGAACACGACGTTGCCGCGATCGACCTGGCGCACGTAGACGTCGCCGCCGCAGACGCCGATCGAGCGCGAGATGAAGAACGGCAGCGGTTCCGTCACCGCCATGTTCGGCGCCAGCGTCGCGACCGGCGCCGGATCGCCGAACCATTCCGCGACTTTGCCGGCCCAGGCGCCGGCGACGTTGATCAGCCAGCGGCTCTCGACCCGCAGGCCGCCCGCCGCGACGGTTTCGAACGTCTCACCCCCGAAGCTCGCGGACTCGACCCGGGTCAATTCGCGGATATCGGCACCCGCACGGCGCGCGGCACGGGCGAAGGCCGGACCGACCAAGCGTGGATTGGCCTGGCCGTCGTCGGCGCACAGCGACGCGCCGACCACCTTGGGCCCCAGCCAGGGATACGCGTCGCGCACCGCGTTCGGGCCGATCAGCTTCAGATCCAGCCCATGCTCCGCGGCACCCTGCGCATAGGTTTCGAGCGTGGCCATGTCGGCTTCGGACCGCGCCAGCTTGACGTGGCCGGTCGCCTTGAATTCGCCGTCCTCGCCGACCAGCTCCGGCAAACGGTCCCACAGCGGACGGGCGCGCGCCGCCAGCGGCAATTCGGCGAAGCTGCGCCCCTGGCGCCGGACCCCGCCGAAATTGACCCCGCTCGCCCCCGCCCCGCAGAAGCCCTTGTCGAGCAGGACCACCGACAGGCCGCGCTTGCGCAAGGCCAGGGCGGCAGCACAGCCGGCCGTCCCGCCGCCGATGATGGCGACATCCGTCGTCAAACGTTCGCTCATGCCATGGTCCCTGGTGACGATTCGGCGACCGGGATCGGTTTGACCGGCGCCTGGCCGCGCAAGCGTCCGACCGCGCCGACCTCGGCCGCACGCCAATGGCTGAGCAGCTCGGTTCCCGCCGAAGCGCACATGCGCCCCTGACAGCGCCCCATGCCGAGACGGCTGTAGGCCTTGAGCCGGTTCATCTCGGATGCTTCGCGACCATCCACCTGGCGGCGCAGGTCGCCGGCGGTCACGCCCTCGCAACGGCAGATGGTCAGCGTGTCGGGAATCGACGCATGGAAACGATGGGGAAACGGAAAGGCCGCCTCGATCGCCCGACGGAAGCGCTGGATCCGGGCGAGACCGCGGTCGAGCATCGCGATCCGGCCGGCATCGACCCGGCTGCCCAGGTCGCCGAGCAGGGTCAACGCGACCCGCTCGCCGGCCAGTTCCGCCGCATCTGCGCCGGCGATACCCGCGCCGTCGCCAGCCAGATAGAGATGCCGCTCCGACGCGCGCCCTTCGGCATCCTTGACCGGCAGCCATTGGCGCGTCAGGTCGTCGAAGGCGAACGCGCAGCCGAGCAGATCGGCCAACTGGGTCTCCGAGCGCAGGCCGAAGCCGGCGCCGACCGCATCGCATTCGATCCGTCCGCCCGTGGTGCCGTGCCGCCAGGTGATCGCCTGCGGCGCCGTGGCGCCCTCGACGGCAAGGCCCTCGACACCCTCGACGATCGGAATGCCGCGCCGTTTCAGCTGCGCCAGGTAATAGAGCCCTTTGGCGAAGAGTTTTGGCAGGGTGAGCAGCCCTGGCGCCGCCTTCAGCTTGGTCAGGAAGGAGCTGGTATCCAGCACGGCCACCACCTCGGCGCCGGCCTTGGCATATTGGTAGGCGACCAGCGGCAGCAGCGGCCCGGTGCCGACGAAGGCGACGCGGCGGCCGATGGCGCAGCCCTGCGCCTTCAACGCGATCTGCGCGCCGCCCAGGCTGAACACCCCGGGCAGGGTCCAGCCGGGAAACGGAATGGACCGGTCGGTCGCCCCGGTCGCCAGGATCAGGCGATCGAACACCAGCCGTTCGGTGCCCCGCGGTCCATTGAGGTCGAGCACCCGGTCGCGGGCGTTCCACACCAGGGTTTCCGGGCGATAGTCGATCCGATCCTGCAGCCCGTCGAGCGCGCGATGGATCGAGACCGCCTTCGCCGCTTCGAAGCCGTAGAGCGCTTCCGGCGGCCGTTCGGCACCCGGCGGCGGCTGGCGGTAGATCTGGCCGCCGATCCGCATGTTCTCGTCGATCAGCACGACCGGCCGGCCGGCCCGGGCGAGCGTCGCCGCCGCGCGCACGCCGGCCGGGCCGGCGCCGATGACGACCAGGCGGGGCTCAACCATGGGGCGGCATCCATTTCGTGAACAGCGCCATATCGGGCTCGATCAGGGTCGAGCAGCCGCGGCGACGCCGGCCTTCGGCATCATGGACCCAGCACGCCTGGCAAGCACCCATCAGGCAGAAGCCGGCCCGGTCGTGGGGCGTGAAATCGCTGGCGCCCAGGCTCGGTCGGTTCAGCAGGATCGCGGTCAGCACCGTGTCGCCGGCACGCGCGGTCGCGGGCGTGCCGTCGATCGTGAAATGGATCTCGGCACCCGGCCGCTCGGCCAAGCGGACGAACTGTCCTCGGGGGCTCATAGCGTGGTCTCGTAGCGGCCGTTGACCAGCAGCTCGGCGATGGAGGCGGAGTTCGGCAGGGTTAGCAACAGCTCGACCATGCGGGCCAGATCCTCTGGGCGGATCAACTCGCCGGCCGGCAGCTCGGTATGACCGGCGATCAGGTCCGTGTCGACATAGCCCGGGCAGAGCGCGGTCGCCCGGATGCCGTGGGGCCAGCCGACCCGCCGCACGGCATGGGTCAGCGCCACCACGGCGTGCTTCGACATCTGATAGCCGACGTTGAGGCCCAGCACGCGCTTGCCCGACAGCGAGGCGAGATTGATCACACGCCCCTGCCCGCTCGCCTTCAGGTGCGGCAGGGCGGCGCGGATCACCCGGAACGGTGCCTTGACGTTGACGTCGAACAATTCGTCCAGCACCTCGTCGTCGCCGTCCTCGAGCCCGACATGGGGTGCGATGCCGGCGTTGTTGACGAGCGCGTCGATACGGCCATGGGCCTCAATCGCCTCGGCGATCCAACGGGCAGCCGCCCCGCGGTCCAGGGCGTCGTAGCGATGGGCGGTCAGCACCTCCGACGGCGCCAGGTCCCCGGTCAGAGTATCGGGCGAGCGGACGCCCAGCGCCAGACGCCAGCCGGTGGCCGCCAGACGTCGCGCAATGGCAGCGCCGATACCTCTGCTCGCTCCCGAAATCAGCGCGACCCGCTCCATCCGTCCTCCATCGTCTCACTCGGACTGCATCACGGCATGGTCGGGTCTGTCAAAGACGATTTCACATCATGATATTTATCTTCAATTGAATTCCATAATATGGAACAGTTGGATAATGGTGCCCGCCCAATCCACCCAGAAAAGCTTCGACGTGCTGCGCACGCTTGCTGCCCATGGCGCTGCCGGCGCCAGCCTGGCCCAGATCGCCGGGGCCGTAGCGCTGCCCAAGCCGACGGTGCACCGGCTGTTGGCCGCGATGGTGCAGCAGGGTTTCGCCCTGCGGTCGGCCACCGGCCGCCGCTATCAACTGGGGCCGGAGATCTATGCGCTGGCGCTCAAGTCGCAATCGACCATGGGCTTGGTCGAGATGTGGCGCGGCGCCCTGATGCGGGTGGCCGAGCGGACCGGCGACAGCGCCTTCCTGATGGTGCGCAGCGGTTACGATGCCGTGTGCCTGGCAAAGCAGGACGGCATCGTCAGCGTGCGGACCTTGACCGGCGGCATCGGCGGTCGCATCCCCCTCGGCATCGGACCGGGCAGCCTCGCGATCCTGGCAACGCTCAGCGAGGACGAGTCCGACACGATCCTGGTCCACAACGACCGGCGCCTGCGCATGCTGGTGCCCGATCTGCCCGAAAGCCTGCCGTCCTGGGTCGAGCGAATCCGCATCGACGGCTTCGCCCAATCGGGCGGCCTGTTCCTGGCCGAAGTCGGCGGCGTCGCCGTCCCGGTGCCGCGCCACCTGGGCGCGCCCGAATGCGCGATCAGCACGGCGACGCTCGCGTCGCGCCTCGATGAGGTCCGCGTGGCCGAGGTCGTCGCCATTCTCAAGGAAGAGATCGCGGCCGTCGTGGGGAAGACGGCCGGATAGGCGGATCGCTCCAGCACTACTCCAGTACTTACCGCCCCATTCCCGGGCGGCGATGGAGTTGGCGAAAAGTTGCATTTGCCCGGTCATATTCCCGTCGAAACCGAACTCCCATCACGTCGCGGATCGTCTATCTTCGATCGCCGAAATTCAAATGAATCCAAGTAATGATTTAGGCGATTCTGGAAATTCTTACACTTTCAACTATTAACCATGTCTTTTTTCTCTTATATTCCAAAAAAGATCGGTACCTGGATCCGCTCATCGCGCGCAGAATCGTGACTGAATGAGCAAACCGTCGGCCTAGGCCGGCAAGAATCTGGCTGAAATACTTGATTTTTTGGCAAACTCCCCTGGAGGGATCGGAGGATCCGGCACGCGGCGAGCGCCGCAACAGGTATCTTTTCAAGCGGTGATTATTAGTTTATCGTTACTTCATTAATAAAGAGAACGCGCAGCGGCGGTCCGGATTCCACCCGTTTTCGGGCGCCAACTTGTTGATGATCTGTCCGTCGACAGTCAACCGGGGGGACTCGTCATGCGGTTCGGCATTTATTTTGCCATTTCGTGTTTTGGGCTTGCTGCGCTCGCCGCCGCACCCGCAAGGGCCGACCTGATCGGCACGGGCACCAATACGGTCGATGCGATCTTCTACCTGGGCGACCGCGTTTCCGGCGACGCCGAGGATGAAGGCACGCAGACGATCACCAATCCCGGCGGCGCCTCGTACGCGCCGGGGGCGAACAGCGAAACGGGCATCGCCGTCGGCGGCTCGAAGATCACGCTGACCAACCAGTCGACCTTTCCGTTCTGCAGCACGGGCAACCCGTGCACCGATACCTTCACCGGGTTCGAGTTCTTCTTCTCGTCCGGCGTCGATATCACGGGCGTCTCCATCGATGCTTCGAGCGCCGCGGACTTCCTGCCGGTCGCCCTCACCCTGGTTTCGCCGACCGATCTGCGCATCAATCTGACCGGACTCGAGCCCAACCTGAACGACATCCTGGCGATCGACCTGTCGTTCCAGACCGGAGGCGGCACGGGTCCGACGCCCACGCCCGAGCCGATGAGCCTGGCGATCCTGGGTGCGGGACTGGCCGGATTGGCGGTCGCGAGGCGCCGCAAATCGGCCGCGCCGACCCAGGAAATCGCCTAGCCAGCCGACGGGCGGTCGCGCGCTTCCGCCGGAAGCGCGCCAGACGCCGCGAGCAGCGCCATCAACGCGGGGAACGAGCCCATGAGCAGTCCTATCCTCGGTCAAATCGCCGTGTTCGCCGGAAACTTCGCCCCGCAAGGCTGGGCCTTATGCAACGGGCAGATCCTGCCGATCTCGCAGAACACGGCGCTGTTCTCGATCATCGGCACCTTCTACGGCGGGAACGGCACGAGTACCTTCGCCCTCCCCGATCTACGCGGCCGCGCGACGGTGCATTCCGGCCAAGGCCCCGGTTTGTCGCCTTATGACCAGGGCGAGGCGGGCGGCAGTGAAAGCGTCGGCCTCACGGGCGGCCAGACACCCGGCCATTCGCACAATCTGATGGGTGCCACGACGGGAAACAGCGCGGCGCCCGGTCCCACCACCGTGCTCGGCGCCTCTCCGGCAACGACCTCGGCCTATATCCCCCTGCCGTCGACGGCCGGCGCCACGACCTTGGCGCCCAACGCGATAGCATTGGCCGGCACCGGTCTGCCGCACGAGAACAGGCAACCCCTTCTCGTCATGAACTACATGATCGCGGTGTTCGGGATCTTCCCCTCCCGGAATTGATGCCGGAGAGCCGGAGCAGATCGAACGCGCGGACGGGCCCGGATGGGCCGGCGACCAAAACGGAGTGAGTGACGATGCCATCGACGCCATTGTTGGGCCAGCTCATGCCCTTCGCCGGCAATTTTGCCCCCCGCGGCTGGGCCGCCTGCGCCGGGCAGTTGCTGCCGATCGCGCAGAGCACGGCACTGTTCTCGATCCTCGGCACATCCTACGGCGGGAACGGCACGACCAATTTCGCGCTCCCCGATCTGCGCGGGCGGGTTCCCGTTCACGCCGGCCAAGGGCCGGGTTTGAGCCCCTATGACCTGGGTGAACAGGACGGCGTCGAGCAGGTGACCTTGAATGGGGGCGAGTTGGGGAGCCATTCCCATGCCCTGCCGGCGCTGGCCGCCTCGGCAACCGTCGGCCCGCCGACCGGCGCCGCGCTCGCCGAGGCCCATGGTTCGGGCCGGGGCGGCGTCGGGTTCCCGATCAACCGCTACACGACCGCGACCAGTCCGCTCACCTCGCTCTCGCCCCAGGAACTGGCGGCCGCCGGTCAGTCGCAGCCGCACACCAACCTGCAGCCGTCCTTGGCAATCACCTGGTGCATCGCGCTTCAAGGAATCTTCCCCTCTCGCAATTGAGCCGTTTGGCACTTGAAGGAATGTGACGGATGTCAGAGCCATTTTTGGGCGAGTGCATGATCTTCGCCGGAAACTTCGCTCCCCAGGGTTTCGCCCTGTGCGACGGACAGCTGCTGCCGATCTCCCAGAACACGGCGCTGTTCGCGATCCTCGGCACGACCTACGGCGGGAACGGCACGACGACCTTTGCCCTGCCCGATTTCAGGGGCCGCCTGGCCGTCGGCCAGGGTCAGGGACCCGGCCTGTCGCCGTACAATGTCGGCGACCAGGTCGGCGTGGAAAGCCACGCGCTGACATCGGTGGAGATGCCGTCCCATACCCATACCGTCGCGGCGGTCGCGAATGGCACTACCCTCGGCACGAACGTGCCCGGAACGGGTGCGCTGCTGGGCTCCAGCTATGCCAACGAGGCGAACAATCCGACCGAGGCCGTCTACAGCACCGATGCGCCGACCGTCGTGCTGGGTCCGGTCGGCAACGGCGGCGGCAACCAGCCCCACGAAAACCGCATGCCCTTCCTTGCCGTCACCTGGTGCATCGCGCTGTTCGGCGTGTTTCCCAGCCGCAACTGACCATCGCCGACCGGGTCAGTTGAAGATGACCTGATAGTCTTGCTCGGCGCCTGGCGGCGTTATGATGGGAATGATGTAGAGGTCGAACGGCCCGCTATCCTCGGCTTCGACCGTATAGGCCCCCTCGGGCAGAAGCCGGTCGCGCGGGCTCTGGAAAAACAGGATGAACGGCTGACGGGCGCTGCCTCGAGGCGCGCGCCCATTTTCCGTAGCGACGAGCGTCAGCCGATCCTCGCGGCCGGCCACGGAAAATACGCGGCCGATATGCGGCGAAAAATCCTCGATGGTCAGCGGTTCTCTCATTGGGCATCCCTCCTGGTTTCCGGTTGGGTTCGAGCGTCGACGCCCAGCCGCAACGCCTCCAATTCGCGATAGACCGGACCCAGCCACCGTTCGGCGGCGGCGCGAAAGGCCGGCGGCGCCTTGCGTTGTTTTTCCACCACGTCCGGCACGAAGGCGAAGGATGGCGACTTGGAGTCGAATGTCAGCGTTTCCGCCATCAGGGCCCGTTCGGATACCGCCCATTCGGTCCCGAAATGCCGGCTGATCCTCGTCCAGAACGCGTCCGGCAATTCGCTGTAGTTGACGAGCAGGCCCGCCTTGGCGTGATCGAGCGCCGCACGACACAGCGCCGCCAGAACTTGCGCACAATAGTCGGGACCCGGCATCTGCACCGCGGCGGCGAAATCGATCCCGAACAATTCCGGCCGGATCATGCCGGGAACGGTCTGCACGCCGCGCTGCTTCATCTGCGACACCAGGACTTCGACCGGATCGCGATACAGAAACAGCCAGGGCACGGTCGGGAACGCGCGGCGGATCAGGGCCAGGTTCAACGTGTGCCAGCAGTCGAACTTGACGAACAGGCGGCGCTCGTCGCCCGCGCGGCGCTGTCCGAACGCGCCGATCACGCCACGCAGCAGACGCACCCGCTCCTCATCGCTCGTGCCGGCGGGGCCGAGGTCGGGCCGCAGGATGGCGTCGACCGGCGACGCCTCCGAGATCGCGATGTTCCGCGGACTGGCGGCCAGCATTTGCGACACCAGGGTCGAACCGCACCGGGACATGTGAAAGATGAAACCGGTCGGCGGCACCGGCCGGTGGTGGTCCAGCCAGTCCTCCAGCGTCGCGAGCGGCGTCTGCGGACGGAACAGCAGGTTGAAAGGCTTGCGGAGCTGTTGCGTTATCGTCTCGTCGAAGAACGGTTCGCTGAACCGCGCGCGCCCAAGCGGGCACCAGTCGATCCAAGGACCGTCCTCCTTCCAGTGGATCCGGATCGGGACGCAGTCGCCCAACGGAACGGCGCCATTCGTCATGACACGAGCGACCGTTCGAACCAGGTTCGCCGGGCCGCCTGCATGACTGCGCCCACATCGTCGGCGGTGAAGCGAAATCCGTGCCGGCTCCCGATCTCGACGACCAGATCGACGAAACGGTCGGCATGCTCCTCCTGCCGGAAGCTTTCCCGCAACCCGGCGTCGCGAAGCACGAGCGCGCAGAAATTTTCCAGCTGGCGCTGCGACGAGACCGATGCCGCCTCGGCCATCTGCGGCGACAGCCGCTGGACCTCGCTTTCCGCATCGTCCGGAAACCGGGACAGCAGCCAGTCGTTGACCTCGCAATCGAGCACGAGGTGGATGCGGTCCGTCGGCCCGTTGTTCTGGACCCGATGCGGGCGGGCGAAGTCCAGGTACCAGCACTCGCCCACTCCCATCGCGACGCGCGCGCCGTCCAGATAGAATTCGACGTCGGGTCCGGTCTCGAGCGGGACATGCAGGCGGATCACGCCCTGTTCGAAGCCCAGCCCATAATCGCGGTGCTCGCGAATCCGCGAACCCGGCGCGAGCCGCAGCAGCCGCGCCGACTGCAGCGGGCAGTGGAACCGGGCCAGGGCGTGCGCGAAGGCCGGAAGCGCCGCCAGGAGCGGCGTGTCGGCGTAGGCCGCCTGGGGGACCGGTTCGGGATAGAGGGCGACGGCGCTGCCGGCGACCGCGCGCAGGGCCAAGCCGGTCCATCCGTCATGATACTCGGCGTTGAAATGGGCGCCCCAGCCCGGCGTGGAAATCCGCGCCAGATCGGTCAGGAGCGAGGAGGCATCGAAGGCCAGCGACAGCCGACAAAAGCTAGCCTTCCCGAGCACGCCCTTCTCCCCGCGCGAGAAAAATCCGACTTCGCCTTACGAGCGTCCAAAATCGCGATATTCCGTCACGATAGCTGGTTTTAAACTACCAGGATAGCGCTTAGGATAGTCGAATAGCTCAGTCGGATTCTGGTTCATACGGGCGTCGTGCGTCGCTTTTACCGGAGGAAACCTATGCAGCCCATTTTCTCTTCCAGATTGTCTTCCCGGCGGCAGATATTGGCGGGAGCCGGCACCGTTGCCATCGGCCTCGCGGGTCTCGGCAAGGTCGCCTGGGCCGGGGCGATGGTCGATCATCGGACCCCGCAGATCACGGCGGCGACGTTCACGCCGTTCGTCGACGGTTATTTCAAGGTCTATAACGACGGCAAGCCGATGCCGACGCTGAAGCTCGTCAAGATCCTCCAGCAGGCACGCGGCACTCGCCCGTCCGCTCTGCGCGATCCGTTCTCGCTGATCCTCGCGACCATGGACGGCCTGCCACTGGCGGCGGACCTCCATCGGGTGCAGCTGCCAGATCGGCAATGGGTCGACATGTTCCTCAGCCCCATCTCGTCGGATTCCACGCGATACGAAGCGGCGTTCACCTAAAATCTCCGGAGCGACGAGGGCCGTGCCGCAGGGCCGGCCCATCATCTTCCTTCGCCTCCATTTGGCGCTTCCCAGCATGCACCCGCATCGGCTAAGCACGGTCGTCCCGTTCGCCTGGCCGGAGCCATGCCCTCATGATCGACGACCTCGGTGCGGCCGTTTCCGAGCTGTTGCGCAGCCATCGTTCGATCCGTCGTTTCAAGACCGACCCGATCGCCCCCGCACTGATCGAGCGGATCTGCGACGATGCGATCCGCGGCTCCTCCTCTTCGGGCAACCTCAATAGCTTCGCGCTGGTGCTGACCGAGGACCCGGCCCGCAAGGATCATCTGTGCGCATTGCATTACGACCAGCCGATGATCCGGCAGGCGCCGCTGCTCATCACCTTCTGCGCCGACGTGCATCGCACCCGCCGCTGGCTGGCACTGCGCGACGCGCGGGATAATTTCAACAATCTGCAGGGCTTCCTCGTCGCGGCGTTCGACGCGATCATCCTGGCGCAGAGCGTGGCGCTCGGCTGCGAGGCCCACGGGCTCGGCATCTGCTATCTGGGCACGACGGTCGACGCGGCGACCGAGATCGCGAAATATCTGGAGCTGCCGGAGACCTGCGTGCCCGTGACCAGCCTGGTCGTGGGCTACCCGGACGAGGCGCCGGCGGCGCGCGATCGGCTGGCGCTCGGGGCCTACCTGCATCGCGAGCGCTACCGGCCGCCGGCCGACGAAGACCTGCTGGGCCTCTACGCCGATCGCGAGATCAAGGGCTGGCAACGCTACCAGGCGCTGGGTCCGGGAATGGCTCAACAGATGGCCGACCACGGCATCACGTCGCTCGCCCAGTTCTATACGAGCGATCTGAAATATACGCCGTCGCGCTGCGAAGCGACCTCGGAACAGTTCAGCCAGCTACTGATCGACAGCGGCTATACCGACCGCCTGCGCGCGACGGCGCGACGCCGAGAGGACTGAGCCCCGCCTCACTCCCGGTTGCGGCCCATCGCTTTACACTTGAAATTTCATAATACTTCCGATATCGGATTGATTGCGCTCTCGGGACCGTTTCGGGAGCCATGGAGAGTCCGATGTCCGCGCTGCCCCCGACCGTCCGTTCCGACAATCCGCCCGAAAGCGTCCGGCGCTTCGTGCTGCGCCACCTGCGGGCCGATCTGCCGCGGGTCGTCTGGTTCCTGCTCGGCCAGGTGGTCTTCGTCGGCCTGACCGTCGCGTCGACCCGGCTGATCGGCAACGCGGTCGAGCTGGCCGGTCGGGAGACCGACCTCGCGACCTTCGTCACCCGCTTCGGCGAAATCCTGGGCGTGTTCACGCTCGCCGTGCTGTTCCGCTGGCTGGCCGACCGGGCGATCAACAAGCACACCGCCGATGCCATGGTCGAGATCTATCGGGCCGGGTTCGAGAAATGCCAAGGCTTCGATACCAGCTGGCATGCCGATGCCTTCGCCGGCTCGACCTCGCGCAAGATCACTCGCGCCGCCCAGGGCTACGACATGTTCGTCAGCGTCTGCTATTTCCTGTTCGTGCCGTCGGTGCTGCTGGTGCTGATCACGGCCGGCACCATCGTGAACGACAGCGCGCTCGCGGCCGCCGCGATGATCCTGGGCGCCGTCGTCTATTTCATCGTGATCGCCTGGTACAACCTGACGCGCGTCATGCCGGCGATGAAGGATGCGTTCGCCCAGGACAGCAAGATCACCGGCGAACTGGTCGACGTGCTGGGCAACAATGCGGCCGTCAAATCCTGGGCGACCGAGCCCGGTGAACACGAGCGGTTCCGCAAGGCGGTCCGGACCTGGCACGGGAAGATCATGGCCGGCTGGAACGGCGCGGTGAACAGTGGCGCGCTGTCTTCGTCGATCTCCGCGGTCATCCTGATCCTGCCGATCGCCATCGTCGTGGTCGAGGCGCGCCGCGGGCTGGTCGAGGCCGGTACCGTCGCCATGGTGATCGGCGCCGGCTTCGTGTTGCGTGGCTGGCTCGGCAACATGGGCCAGGGCATGCGCGAGGCCCAGAACGCCGTATCGGAAATGACCGAGCTGCTGGCGCTGATGGCCCGGCCGAACGAAGCGGAAGAGGATGCCGGCCTCGCCGAGTTCGAGCCCGGCCCGGGCGCCATCCGGTTCGAGCGGCTGGGCTTTCGCTATGCCGAGGCGAACGGTTCGGTGTTCGAGGAGCTGGACGTGACGATCGAGGCCGGCCAGACGGTCGCATTGGTCGGCCCGTCGGGCAGTGGCAAGAGCACTTTCGTCAAGCTGCTGCTGGGGCTCTACCGGCCGGACGGCGGCCGCATCCTGATCGACGGCCAGGACGTCGGGCGCTGTACCCGCGCGAGCTTCCGGCGCGAGATCGCCCTGGTGCCGCAGGATCCGGTGCTGTTTCATCGGACGATCGCCGACAACATCGCCTATGGCCTGCCCGGCGCCACGCGCGAGCAGGTGCGGGATGCGGCGCGGCGCGCCCGGCTCGACGAGATGATCGAAGGCCTGCCGGCCGGGTACGAGACCCTGGTCGGCGAGCGTGGCATCAAGCTGTCGGGCGGCGAGCGTCAACGGGTCGCGATCGCCCGCGCGCTGGTCGCGGCCCGCCCGGTCCTGGTGTTCGACGAGGCGACATCGAGCCTCGATACCGAGAACGAGCATGCGATCCAGCAGGCGCTGGCCCAGGCGATGAGCGGACGGACCACGATCATCGTGGCGCACCGCCTGTCGACCATCCGCCACGCCGACCGGATACTGGTGTTCGAGCACGGCCGGATCGTCGAGGACGGCTCGCACGACCAATTGGCCAAGCGCCCGGGCGGCCTCTATGCCCGGCTGCTGACCGCCGACCGGGAGCAACAGGCGGCATGAGGTTGCTGACCCGCTCCCTGGACAGCCCGTCCCGCATCCTCCGGCAATATGACGCCGAGATGCGAGCGGAACCGCCGCCGGAACCGGGCGTGTCGCGCGTCTGGTCCGGCGGCGTGCTCCGCACCACCGGGCAGTACCATTGCATCGGCTATTCGACCCTGGCCGGATGCGACGTCGACCGCGAGATCGCGACCCAAGCCGCGTTCTTCCGCATGCTGGGCGCGACGGTGGAATGGAAGGTCTACGGCCACGACCGGCCGGCCGACCTTGAGGACCGGCTGGCCCGCGCCGGCTTCGTGGCCGAGCCGACCGAGCATCTGATGGTGCTCGACCTGCAGGCCGGCGGCTTCGACGACCTGCCGCCGGACGGCATCGACCTGCGCCAGGTCCGCTCCGCGGCCGCCCTCGACGATTACGTCCTGGCCGTCGGCACCGCCTTCGATCGGGACGAATCGAGGACGGTCGAGGCTTACGGCACCCGCCTCGCCGACCCGACCCTGGCGCTGCTGGTGGCCTACGACGGCCAGTGTCCGATCGCGGCCGGCCGGCTGGAAATGCCGCCCGGCCGATGCTTCGCCAGCCTGTGGGGCGGCGGCACCGTGCCCGGCCACCGCGGCCGCGGCATCTATCGCGCCATGGTCGCCGCCCGCGCCTGGGAAGCGCTGTGGCGCGGCTACCGCTACCTGACCGTCGACGCCCGCGACACGAGCCGGCCGATCCTGGAACAGTTGGGGTTCGTGGAGCTGACAACGGTTACGGGCTGGGTGCTGGAAGCGTAGGGCTGCCGACTGAACTTGGTCGGGACTGGCTGTTTACGATCCTACTTTACCGTTCACCTGCAAATTGGGCTCGCCTGTAAGCGGTTGCTGGCGGGCGTCGGTCTAGTCATGCCAAACCGCAAGATCGGTCGAGCACGTTACGGCCATTTGCGACCAAGTTGGAGCTGCCACGGAGGATGGACGATGAAGGCGGCACTTGAAAACTACCATGCCCGAATGCAGCGGGTGCTGGACCACATAGACCGGCATCTGGACGACGATCTGGGTCTGGAAGCGGTCAGCGGTGTTGCCGCCTTCTCGAAATTTCATTTCCACCGGCAGTTCAAGGCAACCTTCGGGTTGTCCGTGCATCGCTATGTCCAGCTCGCTCGCATGAAGCGCGCTTCGTACCGGCTGGCGTACAGGGACGTCCAAAGCGTCACGGACATAGCGATGGATGCCGGTTACGAGGCACCGGATGCCTTCGCCCGCGCCTTTCGGCAACGGTTCGGGCAATCGCCTTCCTTGTTCCGGAAGTCTCCCGACTGGGAGCCGTGGCTTGCGGCCTTCGGGCCTTTCGACAACGCGAGGAGCAAGCTCATGAAGACCTTTACCACTGACGACGTGATGATTCGCGATGTGCCACCCACGCCGGTCGCGATCATGGAGCATCGGGGCAACCCGGCAACGATCGGCGCCACCGTCCAGCGGTTCATCGCGTGGCGCAAGGCCGCTGGCCTGCACCCCAAGACAAGTCCGACGTTCAATGTCTGGCGTTCGGAACGGCGACCTGCGTCGCCTGCCGATTATAGCATGGACCTTTGTGTCGGGACCGACCAACCGATCGAGGCAAACGGCGAGCAGATCAAAGCCAGCGTGATCCCTGGCGGACGCTGCGCGGTGCTGCGGGTCATCGGCAACACCGACAATCTGGAGCCCGCTGCGCTCTACCTCTATCGGGATTGGCTGCCGGCAAGTGGCGAAGAGGCGGGAGACTTCCCGATCTATTGCCAACGGCTCAGCTTTTTCCCGGAAGTGCCGGAGCATGAAACGGTCGCGGAACTTTTCCTGCCGCTGAAATAGCGCCCTTTGACGCCGGCCTGTCCCTTCCGATCGCAAGAAGCGGGCAGGCCGTTGTCCACTCATCTGCCTGAAATCCTGAGCGAGTTCTCGCCCTACACCAAGCCCCGCACCCGCTCCCCCACCGCAACCAGGGCCGGCACGCGGCTCGCCAACAGCCTCTCCGCAATAGCCGCGCGCATGTCGGGCGTGCCGCCTTCGGCCGCGCGCCAGAACCAGTCGGCGGCGGCGGGGATGTCGCCGCGCTGGACGAGTGCCGTCGCGTAATTGTACTGCGCGCGGAAATAGCCGCCCTCGGCGGAGCGGCGGTACCAGTCGAAGGCGGCGGCCAGGTCCTTGTCCGTGCCCCAGCCCTCCTCGTAGCACCGCGCGGCGAGGTTCATGGCGCGGGCGTGGCCCTGGGCTGCGGCCTTGAGGTACCAAGCGAGCGCCTGTGCCGGATCCCGCGCCACCCCGTTGCCGTCGAGGAACAGGTGGCCGAGATTGTACTGGCCCCAATCGTTGCCGGCCGCCGCGGCCTTGCCGTACCAGGTTGCGGCGGCGGCGATGTCGGCCGGCACGCCCCAGCCATATTCGAAGCAGCGGCCGAGCATGTTCATGGCGTCGGCATCGTGCGATCGCGCGGCGGTCTTGAACCAGCGCACCGCCGCCGCTTCGTCCTTGGGCAGGCCGGTGCCGTCGAGCAGCATGCGGCCGAGCCGCACCTGCGCCTCGGTCAGGCCGCCCTCGGCGGCGACGCGAACCCAGCGGGCGGCGATCGCGGGATCGCCGCTCAACAGCTGGTGCAGTTCGTGGCTCGACATCCGCGCCAGCTTGGCCGCATCGGGCTCCTCGTGCGGACCCGCCGCCTGGCGTCTGCGCGACCACATGGGTTCAGCCCTAGACCTCGGCCCAGCGGCGCAGCAGGTTGTGATAGCAGGCGGTCAGCCGCACCGTCGTCGGCGAGTCCGGCGCGGCCTGGCCGATCTCGCGGATCGCCATGTCCAGGTCGAACAGCAGGCTGCGCTCGCCATCGTCCTTGACCAGGCTCTGGGTCCAAAAGAAGGCCGCGACCCGGGCGCCGCGCGTGACCGGCATGACCTGGTGCAGGCTGGTCGCCGGATAGAGCACCATGTCGCCGGCCGCGAGCTTGACCGAATGGGTGCCGTAGGTGTCTTCGACGACCAGTTCGCCGCCGTCATATTCATCCGGCGTACTCAGGAACAGGGTCGCCGACACGTCGGTCCGGACGCGGTGCGCCGTGCCCGGCACCTGGCGGATCGCATTGTCGACATGGGCGCCGAACGCCATGCCCGGCACATAGCGGTTGAACAGCGGCGGATAGACATGGCGCGGCAGGGCGGCGGCCAGGAAGTCCGGGCTGCGTTCCAGCGCACGCAGCACCAGATCGCTCAGCTCGCGCGCGACCGGATCATGCTCGGGCAATTGCAGGTTCGCCTTGACCCGGGCGGACTGATGGCCGGCGGTCAGCCGGCCATCGTGCCAATCCGCCCGGTCGAGCCGATCGCGACATGTGGCGACCTGCTCGGCTGTCAGAACCCCGGGGATCGTCAACAGCATCGTCAGAACGTGAAGCTGGTCGAGAGGATCACCGTGCGGCCGGCACCTGGAACGACGTGATTTTCCGCCGCCGAGGTGTAATAGGCCGCGTCGTAATAGGTCTTGTCGAACAGGTTCGTGGCGTTAACCTGCAGCTTCACATTATCGGTCACCTGGTAGGATGCGACGGCATTGAAGATGACGTAGCCGGGCAGATTGGCCTGCTGGGCGAAATCGGCGTAGCGATGGCCCAGCCAGTTGGCGCCGCCGCCGATCATCCAATCGTCGGTCAGGTTGTATTCCGTGAAGATGTTCCCGGAGTTGCGGGCGACGTTCTGCAGGAACTCGCCCACATTGGCAGTCGTTCCCGACTTCGTGGTCTTCGCATCGAGATAGGTATAGCCGGCATAGATCTCCCACGCCGGGGTGATGTAGCCGCTGACGCCCAGTTCGAAGCCCTTCACCAGCTGATTGCCGGCCAGGGTCGTGATGCCCGGATGGTCCGGATCGTTGGTCTGGGCATTGTCGACTTCGGTATGGAACACCGCGGCGTTGACGTTGAGCGCGCCACCCAGCCACGAGGTCTTGGCGCCGCCCTCGTAGGTCTTGGCCTCGACCGGCCCCAGGCCGGATGTCTTGGCCGTCAAGGTCAGCGCCTCGGCCGACGGATCGAACGATGTGCCGTACGAGAAATAATAGCTCTGGCTATCGTCGGGCTTCAGCACGATGGCGGCGCGCGGGCTCGTCTCGTGATCGGTCGCATCGAGATGGAGCGTGGTATGCGAGGCCACGGTATACTGGTTGAAGCTGGCCGCGAACCGGTCGTACCGGACGCCGCCGATCACATCGACGTAGGGGCCGATCTGGATGGTGTCGGTCAGGTAGCCGGCGCTGGTGAACGCCGTCGTGTTCTGCTGGGACGAAATGCCTTGCGGCGGCTGGATCATGTTCGAATTCGGATCGAGCAGCGGGGTCTCGGGCACGAAACTGTTGTTCTTGTTGAACGGGTTGTTGAAGCGGCCGATGTCGGAGGTCTGGCGACCGAACTCGGCGCCCACGATCAGGATGTGGTTGACCGGGCCGGTCTGGAACCGGGCCGTGACATCGGTCTGGTTGGTGATGTTGGTCTGGTCGCCCTGGCTCGACGGCGCATCGCGCCCGACCACGATCGTGCTCAGCGGCGTGCTTGGGGTTGGGACCTTGGACCCGAAATTCGGCGCGCTGAAGTGATAGCCGAACAGATAGCTGGCGCCGCGCAGCGTGTCGGAAATCGACAGGTCCTGGTTGAACTCGTGCTTGATGCGGATCGTCGCGATGTCGTCCCGCGTCGTGTTCGAGTCGGAGTTGAGGCCGTAGAAGTTCGAGCGCTTGACCGGCGCCGGCTCGCCATTGATGAACGGAATGCCGAAATCGGGAACGTTGTTCTCTTCCTGATGCAGGTAGGACAAGGTCAGCGTGGTCGGTGTGCCGAGGCCGATCGCATAGGATGGTGCGAAGCCCCAGCGCTCGTTGTGGGCGCGGTCGCGATCGGCGACGTCCGACCGCTCGTCCATCGCATTGAGCCGGATCGCCGAGGTATCGGACAGCGGCTGGTTCACGTCGGCGGTGCCGCGCAACAGGGCATTGGTCCCGACCGAAGCGGTGCCGGAATAGAGCGGCGCCAAGGTCGGCGCTTTGCTGACCTGATTGATCACGCCGCCGGTCGATCCGCGACCGAACAGCACCGCGGACGGTCCCTTCAGGACCTCGACCTGGTCGAGGTCGAAACTGTCGCGGGTGTAGATGGCCGCGTCGCGGATGCCGTCGAGGAAGAAATCGTTGAAGGCGGAAAAGCCGCGCAGGTTGACCGTATCGCCGCGCGCGGCACCTTCGCCGGAATTGAAGGTGATGCCTGGCACGTTCTTCAACGCATCCTGCAGCCGCGTCGCGGCCTGATCCTTCAGGAGTTGCTGGTTGACGACGTTGATCGTCTGCGGCGCGTCCTGCAGGCCGGTCGGCAGCTTGTCGTTGACGAGTGCACGCACGCCGGTGACGGTGATCTGCTCGACCGGCTTGGCATCGGCCTGCTGCTTCGCCTGATCGTTCGACGCCGTCTGGGCGAAGGCGCCCGACAAGCTCGCGGCCGACGTCACGCAGAAGGTCGTCGCGGTCAGCGCCGGTTGCGGCAGCCCCAGGAACGAAGAACGACGCGGATTTCCGCCAACCGAACCCAATGAACGCATTTTCGAAATCCCACCCTTTGTCTTCGGCGGGAAGGAAGCGATTTCAGCACCGAAACCCTCGGTAGCCGGGTCGCCCGTTCCCGCTGTCTCCATCGACGGAGCGGACACTAAGCGGGCATCGGCTCATTTGCAAACGATTATCAATACCATTCGCAACTGCTTGGCGCATGACTGCCGCGTGACGCCGTTCCCGGGAAATGGTTCAAAGCCAGCGATCGATCGTGCCGATGAAGCGTTCGGGATCGAACGGCTTGGTCACGAAATCATCCATGCCGACCGCCAGGCAGGCCTCGCGCGCGCCCGTCAGCAGGGTCGCCGTCATGGCGATGATCGGCACCCGCGCCATGGCGCCGGCCGAGGCGCGGATGCGTTTGGTCGCCTGCAGCCCGTCCAGACCCGGCATCTGCAGATCCATCAGCACCAGATCGTAGGCCTGGCTCTCGATCGCGACCACGGCCGCATCGCCGTCGGTCACCGTGTCGACGACGAAACCGGCGTCGAGCAGGATCGTCTCGGCAACCTGCCGGTTGATGAAGTTATCGTCGGCGACCAGGATGCGGCCGTGTCGCACCGCGGCCAGAACCCGGGAGACCTCGGACGCGTCGACCGCCAAGGCCTGCCGCAGCGCCTCGATCATGGGCTGCCGCGCCGGCGGCTTGGCCACGATCGCTTTCGCGTCGGGCATCTCGGCCCGCCCGAGCGTCGTCAGCAGGACCAGCCGCGAGCCGTCGGCCCCGGCCAGCAGCAGGCGCAGGATCTCGGCATCCCGATCGGCGATCGCCTCGTCGGCCAGGATCGCGTCGAACGGCTGGGGCGCCGTGCGGATCGCATTCAAGGCGGCGAGCGCGTCGCCGGTCTCGGTGACCAACGCCTTCGCCTCGCGCAGCCACCGCCCGCAGATCGCCCGCCGCGGGGCGAAGTGGTCGACCAGCAGCACGCGGCGCCCGGCCAGATCGATCGACGGAACCGGAACCCGGGCATCGGCATGGCGCAACGGCACCTCGACCCAGAATCGGCTGCCGCCGCCCGGCCGATCCTCGGCGCCGATCGTGCCACCCATCAGATCGGTCAGGCATTTCGAGATATTGAGGCCCAGGCCGCTGCCGCCGAAGCGGCGCGCGATCGATCCATCGGCCTGCTGGAACTTCTGGAACAGCTTGCCCTTGGCCTCGGCGCTGAGGCCGATCCCAGTGTCCTCGATCGCGAACCGGATCCGGCTGCGCGCCGCTCCGGTTCCCGACGACGTGTCGATCAAGGGATCGCGCGGCAGTGGCTCGGCGGTGATCTCGACCATCACATGGCCACGCTCGGTGAATTTGACCGCGTTCGAGATGAGGTTCAGCAAGACCTGCCGCAGACGCGACGGATCTCCGTGGAACGCGCGGCGTGCCGCCGGATCGAGCCAGCAGACCAGCTCGATCCCTTTCGCGGCCGCGCGCGGCGCTGCCAGTTCGACGGTCTTTTCGACCACGTCCTGAAGCGGAAATTCGATCGTTTCGAGTTCGACCTGACCCGCTTCCAATTTCGAGACATCCAGGATGTCGTTGATCAGGTCCAGCAGCACGTCGGCCGAATACCGCACCGCTTCGGCGAATTTTCGCTGCTCGGGCGCGAGATTCGTGTCGAGCAGCAGGGCGTTCATCCCGAGCACGCCGTTCATCGGCGTGCGGATTTCATGGCTCATGGTCGCGAGGAATTCGCTCTTCGCCCGGTTCGCCGCCTCTGCCGCTTCGCGTGCCTGGATCAACTGGCCCGCCTGAACTTCGAGATCGAGCTTGGCACCCTCGATCTCGTGCTCGCGCGCGACCGCGTCGGTGACGTCGCGGATCAGCGCCAGATACCCGCCATTGGCGGTCGGCACGCAGCGCCGCTCGATCCAGCGGCCGGACCCCAAATGATGCCGGTCTTGCAGCGGCACGCCCTCACGGATCGACCGGCGTCGCGCCTCGATCAAGCCCTGGGCCGATCCGCTGCCGTAGAAATCGGCCGACGCCAGGGCCGCGAGCAGGATGCCCAGCGGATCGTCGCTGGCGTCGGCGATCGAGGGATCGAGATCCAGCAGCGCCAGGAGCTGCCGGTTCCAGGCGACCAGTTGCGGCGTCCCGTCCAGCAGCGCGATGCCATCAGGCGTATTGTCGAGAACGGCGCTCAGCCTCGCGTGCTGGAGTTCCAGAGCCGCAGCGCCGCGCCGACGATCGGTGATGTCGCGCGCGCCGAAATGGACCCGCGCGATCCGGCCCGTGTCGTCCGGCATCGGAACGACCACGACCTCCCAATCGCGGCGATCATCCGGCCCCTCGCCCTCGGCGATTTCGAACTTGAACGGCTGCCGGGTCGACACGGCCGTCGCCACATGTTCGTGGATCACGGCGGCGCCGGCCGGCGCCACGATCTCCTCGACCGGGCGTCCGCCCATACCGACGGGGTCGATGCCCAGGAAATTGCCCTCGACCCGGTTGCTGGTCTCGAACCGGACTGTGCCGTCCCAGGCGATTTCGAAAACGATGAGATTGTCGGGCGAATGGTCGAAGGCGGCGCGGAACAGCCGTTCAGCCGATTGACGCCGGCGAACCTGGGTACCGAGCCGCCATCCGATGGCACTGATTGCCAGGATGATGCCGATCAGACCGCCGACCTCGATCTGGGCGTAACGCCACCAGGCACTCAATATTTCGTCGCGGCCGAACGAGACGACGGCAACAAGCGGAAAACGCTCGGCGCTGTAGTAGCCGGTGATGCGCTCGATCTGGTCGAGCATCGACACGTGGCCGAAGTTCCCGAATGCCGCCTTTGGCAGATAAGCTCGAAACAGCAGGTTGTCCGACAGGTCGCGGCCGATTTCGCTCGATTGGAACGGTTGTTCCGCAAGCAGGGTGCCATTCCGGTTGAGCAGGCGGATCGCCCCGTCGGTTCCGACGTCGAGCGTGCCGTAATATCGTTGGAACGACGTCTGGCTCAAGGTCGCCAACGCGACCCCGGCAAAGCTGCCGTCCGCATGATTGAGCCGACGCGAGACCGGGATGATCCATTCGTTGCTCGACTTGCTGACGACCGGCGCGCCGATGTGCAGGGCGAGATCCGCATGCTCCCGATGATACTGGAAATATTCGCGATCCGAATTGTTCATGCCCGCCGGCGTCGATGGCAGGCCAGTCGCCAGCCATTCGCCGGCCTCGCCATAGACGAACAGCCCGAACAGTCCCGGCACCGTCGTGAGCTGGGTCGCGAGATGGTGGTCCAGCCGGTCGAGCGCTGCCGCGCCGATGCCATCCGCCTCGACCCGCTCGGCAATGTCCGTCAGGATCGAGTTGGCGCTCTGCACGACGTCGTCGGCGTGCTTGGCCAGCGAACGCGCCAGATTCTGCGTCTCGGTCTGGGCATGCTCCAGTTCGATCGCGCGCGATTGCAGGATCACCCAGCCGTCAACCAGCGCCAGGGAGAGACAGGCCAACAGCACGAACCCGAGAATGCCGGACGATGATGCGCGCCGAGGCTTCGAGGCCACGCGGCTCGGATCTGAAATGGACGTCACCGGGCCGCTCTCCAAACAGGTTCAAGGAAAACAGCTTAGCCTACCCATGGTTAAGCGAACCCTGCCGGTCCGGAGCATGTTCCGAGCTAGCCACAGCCGGTCGCGGCGCTCTTTCCATTCGTCGGCGAGGGCTCTAGGCTGGCGCTTTGATGGTTTTGGCGGCGGCGACCGATCAACGGTACCGCGGAGACGGGACGGCAAGCCGTTCCGTTCGGAAAAGCGGGGTATCAAACCCGATGTTTCGCCTGCTCATCCTCGGCGGCACTCAGTTCCTGGGCCGCCATCTGGTCGAGGCCGCCGTGGCGCGGCATCACCAGGTCACGCTGTTCACGCGCGGCAAGACCAACCCGGCCCTCTTCCCCCAGATCGAGCGCCTGGTCGGCGACCGGGCCGGCGATCTGCGGGCACTGACCGGCCGGCGCTGGGATGCCGTGATCGATACGTCGGGTTATGTACCGCGCCTGGTCCGCCATGCCGCCCTGACCCTCGAAGGGGCCGTGGGCCACTACACGTTCGTTTCGTCGATCTCGGTCTATTCTGCCCCGCTGCCGCGCGGGCTGGACGAGGCCCACCCGATCGCGACCCGGCTCGACGATCCGTCGACCGAGGAGATCCAGCCATCGACCTACGGGCCGCTCAAAGCCCGCGCCGAGACCGCGGTCGACGCGATCCTGCCCGGCCGGACGCTCATCATCAGGCCGGGCCTGATCGTCGGCCCGCACGACCCTTCCGATCGCTTCAGCTATTGGCCGTGGCGGCTCGCCCGCGGCGGCGCCGTGCTGGCGCCCGGCCGGCAACGCGCGCCGATCCAGGTGATCGACGGCCGCGATCTCGCGCATTGGATGGTCGCCATGGCGGAATCCCAGGCGACGGGAACCTATAACGCTGCCGGGCCGGCAGCGCCGATCACGATGGCCGACCTGCTGAAGACCGGCCGGTCGGCGCTGGGTGCCGATGCCGATCTGCATTGGGTCGACGACGCTTTCCTGCTGCAGCAGGGCATCGGCATCGACCGGGGCATGCCCGCCGAGACACTGCCGCTCTGGTTGCCCGCACGCGAGAAGGTGCTGGCCGGCCTGTTCGCGATCGACAGCCGCCGGGCGATCGCCGCCGGCCTGAAGTTCCGGCCGCTCGCGGATACGTTCCGCGACACCGCCGACTGGCTGGGTACGCGCGATCCGACCCGCAGTTGGCGCACCGGCCTCAGCCTGGAACGCGAGGCCGTCTTGCTCGCCGCCTGGCGCCAAGGCCAGCTCGCCGATCACTCGGCGGCGAAGCGCGCCCGATAATCCAACGGGCAGACGCCGAGGCGACGCTGGAACGTGCGGCGCATACGCTCCTCGTCGCCGAAGCCGAAATCGAGCGCGATCCGCTTCAGCGGCCGGTCGGTCGCCTCGAGCGCCCGGCGCGCAGCTTCGAGCCGCAGCGCCTCGACCATGCGCGCCGGCGTCCGGCCGGCCTTGGCCGCATAGGCGCGGGCGAAGGTGCGCGCCGACATGCCCGCCTGCTCGGCCAGCCGCTCCACCTTGATTTCCTCGGCCAGATGTTCGCGCACCCAGGCGTGCAGCCCGGCGAAATCCTGGTCGGCGGCGATCTGCGCCTCGAGTGCCGCACTGAACTGGGCCTGGCCACCCGGCCGTTTCAGGAAGACCACCAGATGGCGCGCGATCAGCATGGCCTTGTCATGCCCCAGGTCGTCCTGGATCAGCGCCAGGGACAGATCGATTCCGGCGGTGACGCCGGCCGACGTCCAGATACCGCCATCGCGAATGAAGATCGGCTCCGGCACCACTTCGATCTTGGGAAACCGCCGCTGCAGATCGTCGGCAGCCCACCAGTGGGTCGCCACACGCCGGCCGTCGAGCAGCCCGGCCTTCGCCAGCAGATAGGCGCCGGTACAGACCGACGCCAAGCGGCGCACCTTTGGCGCCAGGTCGCGGATCGCCTGCACCAGCGTATCGTCATGCATCGCCCGCCGCGTGCCGATGCCGCCCGCCACGATCAGCGTGTCGAGTTCCACGCCGTCGAGATCGGCAAGCGCCTGGGTCAACACGACCAGACCGCCCGAGGTCCTGAGCGCGCCGCCGTCCCGCGAGACCACCAACGGCTCGTAAGGCGGCGCGCCCTTGGCACCCTGCAACTCGTTGGCGCTCGCGAAACATTGGAACGGGCCGCTGATGTCGAGCAGGTGGCCATCCGTCACGGCGAGCACGGCGATCTTGCGGGGCATGGCATTCTCCCTGGCAGAAAAGGAGGGGGATTTGACGTAGCTGCCAAGGATGCCACCCTGCACTATCGCCCTGCGGCCGTCGAGGCCGTCCCATCACGGTGGAGCGTCGCGTGGAAAAGAATTCCTTCCGGATCGGCTTCGTCCTGTTTCCGGGCATGACCCAGCTCGATCTCACCGGACCCTACGAGGTCCTGGCCCGCCTGCCGAATGCGACGATCCACCTGGTCTGGAAGGATCTGGCACCCGTCGCGTCGGACCGGGGCCTTGCGATCGTGCCGACCGATACGCTCGAGACCTGCCCCACGCTCGACCTGATCTGCGTACCGGGCGGTCCCGGCATCAACGCGCTGCTGACCGACCAGACCGTGCTGGAATTCATCCGGCACCAGGCCTGGGGCGCGCAATACGTGACCTCGGTCTGCACCGGCGCCCTGGTGCTGGGGGCTGCCGGCCTGCTGCACGGCAAGCGCGCGACTACCCACTGGATGTCGCATGACCTGCTGGCAGAATTCGGCGCGATTCCGGTCAAGGCGCGGGTCGTCAGCGACGGCCGGACCATCACCGGCGGGGGTGTCACGGCCGGCATCGATTTCGCGCTGACGGTGATTGCCGAGATCGCCGGCCGGGAATTGGCGGAGGCGATCGAGCTCGGCCTGGAGTACGACCCGAAACCGCCGTTCGGTACCGGAACGCCCGAGCGGGCCGGTGCCGAGCTGGTAGCGCGGATGCAGTCGCGCTCCGCCAAGATCCAGGGCATTCGGATCGAGCAGGTGCGCCGAGCTGCCGCAGCGCTCGTGCCGGCCTGATCGGGTAGCGTCCGCGCATGAACGAATCGCAAAATAAAGACGGCCAGCGCCGCAGCCGGCGCCTGGCCCTGGTCCTGGCGGGTGGTGTGGTCGGCATGGTGGCGTTGAGCTATGCCGCGGCCGTGTTCTATCAGCTGATCTGCCGCGAGGCTGGCCTGGGCGGTGCCACGCAGATCGCTCAGGAGGTACCGGACAAGACTTTCGACCGGACCATCACCGTGCGGTTCGACACGGCGGTCCAGCCGGACCTGCCCTGGGCATTCTATCCGGTCCAGCGCGAGATCAAGGTCAAGGTCGGCGAGAATGCGTTGGTCATGTTCCGCGCCGAGAACAAGTCCGACGAACCGGTGATGGGCCAGGCCGTCTACAACGTGACGCCGGACAAGATCGGGCCATATTTCTTCAAGGTCGCCTGCTTCTGCTTCGACGTGCAGACCCTGGCGCCACACGAGGTCGCCGACATGCCGGTCAGCCTGTTCCTGGATCCGAAACTGCTGAAGGACCGCAATGCCGATGATGTCGGCGTCGTGACCTTGTCCTATACGTTCTTCAAGGCCTCGACCCAGCCGACCCAGGTCAGCGAGGCGAAATAGGCCGATGCGCTGGCGTACCGCCCTTTCGCTCGGCGCCGCCGCGGGCCTCGTGGCCGGCCTCGCGGGCGTCGCCATGGTCGAGCTGACCCGACCGGCCGAAGCTGTCACGGCGGGACCGGTCGCCGTCGACTTCCGCCTTGGCGACGCGGCAGGCCAGACCGTGACGCCGAAGAGTTTCCCCGGCCGCTGGCTGCTGATCGACCTCGACCAGCCGGATTGCACCTGTGACCGCCCGGGCCGCATCGACGCGATCGGCCAGGCCATGAAGCTGATGGGCCGGCGCGGCCGCGAGGTGCATATCCTGGTCGCCTCGCCCGATCCAGCCATCGCTGCCGTTCCGGTCGCCGATAGCGAGCGCAGCGGTGCTACCGGCCCGGCCGAGACTTTCCTCCGCTTGCGCCGCGCCCTGGTGGCGCCGGATCCCCGTTCGCCAATGCTGGTGCTGCTCCATCCCGACGGCAGCCTGGACCGGACGATCGAGGGGCCGATCAAGGGCGAGCAGCTGGCCAAGGACCTGCTGAAATACCTGACGCGCGGCTACTGAGGCCGCCGTCGCGGGTGGACGCGGCTTCCGCCGATCATTTGTTGCGCAGCAACGCGAGCGCAGTGCCGGCACCCATCAGCAGGCCGCCCGAGATCCGGTTGCGCAGCTGGCCGCGCCCGGCAAGCAGGCCGCGGGCGCGGCCCGAGAGCAGCGCCCATCCGCCGTCGACCAGCAGGGCCAGGACGAGGAAGGTCGTCGAGAGGATTGCGACCTGCGTGGCAACGTCCCCGCTCGTCGTCAGAAACTGCGGGAAGAACGCGCCGTAGAACAGCAGCGTCTTCGGGTTGGTCAGCGAGACCAGCAGGGCCCGCAGGTAGATCGCGCGCGGCGACTTCGGCTGCGGCCGGGTCCGCGTCAGGTCGATCGCGGGCGCGCGCCACTGCAAGATGCCCAGATAGACCAGGTAGGCGACGCCGATCCAGCGCAGCCCCTCGAACCAGATGCCGGCTGTTGCCAGCAACTCCGTCATGCCGAGCGCGGTGAAGGCGAGCTGGATCACCATGGCCGAACTGGTCCCGGCCACCGTCAGGAGGCCGTATTTCGGTCCGTAAGCGATACTGTTGGCGGTGATCAAGGCGACGTTCGGCCCGGGGATCAGCATGAGAACGGTGACGGCGGCAACAAACGTCAAAAAAAGACCGGGGTCGATCATGTGGCTCTCCCAAGAAAGTAGGCTGATCGGCGGGAGTCCTGAAACGAAAACCCCGCCGGAAAAGGCGGGGTGCGGTTGACGGCAATGCTTAGGCGATCGTCAGGATCGTCGCATTCCGGCCCCATCCACGCGCACGTCGCCCGCCGCGGTCGAAACTCGATCGCATTGTCGTTGCGCCGCGGCGGGAAGGATCTGCGTCATGCCCCGATCGTAGGGGGCCGCGGGACGAAGCGTCAATCGGCGAAATCCACCGCCCGCGATGATCGTTTTCGCCACCGGATGGCGGAAACTACCATTTTCCCGCGAACCCTTTCGCAGTGTCTTTCGGATTATCCTTCATAAACAGCCGGTTAGACCGTGCCAAGCGAGTTGGCATGCGGCGTGAAATAGCTCTTTCATCGGCGCTGAAGCGTAGCGCGAAGCCGGCGGAAAGAGGACCCAGTCCCGCCGATGCTTCGAGCAGGCGATCAGCAAAGATGGAAGTGACGGCAGACGGAACGGACAAGACGCCGAAGCATGTCTGGCTTGGCGGAGCCCCCCTTACTTGGATGATCCGGCAGCCGTCACTTCAAACCGACAGATGAATTCTGGTTGAGACCCGCGCGAGCCCCGGCAACACCGGCGAGGCCCCAAGGCGGGAACGCTACCCCCTTGTCCCGAGGGACGGGGAGATGAACGGAGTACGGAAGATGTCGACGAAGAATATCTGCCTCGCCCTGGTCGCCGTTGCGCTGACTGCCGGTCTCGGCACCGTGGCGCATGCCCACCGCAGCCTGGCCGTGCCGACCGCGGCGACCGTGCCGGCCGCCTGCACCACGAGCTATGAAACGGTCACCGGCGCGGACGGCCGCCCGGTTTCGGTGACCACCCTGACCTGCTCGCGCTCCGCCCAGCGGCTCGCGAACGGGGCAGCCCTCTAACCGGGGCTGCCAACCCCACGTCCCGGACGGAGTCGCGGCTGGGCGGGACGTGGGCACCTTCTTCGAACAATCGATTTGCCTCGCGTGGCCGCCTCTGCGGCTCCGCGAAGCAGAGCGCCCCTCGCGAGAGGGACGCGAAGCCCCCCGTTCCGGACGGAGTCGCGGCTGGACGGAACGGGGGATTTCACGGGAGGCGGTCTACCAGACGCGGCAGGCGTTGGGGCGGACCATCGGGTCCGCTGCCTTGCAGGCGAACGCCTTCTTGAATTCCGGCATGTTCGAGACGACACCGTTCACCCGGTATTTGGCGGTCGAATGCGGATCGTTGAGCGCCTGGTAGCGGACCGCCTCGTCCCGGTCGTTCTCGCACCAGACCTGGGCGAACCCCAGGAAGAAGCGCTGGTCCGGCGTGAAGCCGTCGATCGGCGCGGTCTTCCTGCCCTTCAGCCGCCGCTGCAGCGCCTGGAAGGCGATATGGGCGCCGCCATTGTCGGCCGTATTCTCGCCCAGGGTCAGCCGACCGTTCAGTTTCACGTCGCCGACCGCCGTGTAGGCCGAATATTGATCGGCGATGCAACTCGCCCGGGTCTCGAACTTCTGAGCGTCCTCCTTGGTCCACCAGTCGTGCAGATTGCCGTCCTTGTCGAAACGGCGCCCCTGGTCGTCGAAGCCGTGGGTCATCTCATGGCCGATGACCAGCCCGATGGCGCCATAATTGACCGCATCGTCCTGGGTCGGATCGAAGAACGGCGGCTGCAGGAAGCCGGCCGGGAAATTGATGTCGTTGCGCAACCACGCGTAATAGGCGTTCACCGTCGGCGGGGTCATGCTCCATTCCAGGCGATCGACCGGCTTGCCGATCTTGGCCAGATCGCGCCGGGTCTCGAACCGGTCTGCACGAAAACCATCACCCAGGTAATCGTCCCGCACGACATCCAGCGTCGAGTAGTCGCGCCATTTCTCGGGATGGCCGATCTTGCGGCCCATTGCGCCCAGCTTTTCCAGCGCTCGCTGCTTCGTCTCGGCGCCCATCCAGGGCAGGTTGCGGATGTCGGCGGCATAGGCCGTCTTGAGGTCGGTGATGAGCTGGCTGATGCGCTTTTCGGATTCCGGCGGATAGGCCTTGGCGACATACAGCTTGCCCAGCGCCTCGCCCAGCGCGCGATCGGTCGCGATGACGCAGCGCCGCCAGCGCGGCTGCTGGTCTTTCGCCCCGTTCAGCACCTGGTCGTAGAAGGCGAAATTCTCGTCGACGAACGCCTTGGGCAGCAGGGGTGCGGCCCGATGCACCAGATGCCAGGTCAGATAGGTCTTGATGTCGTCGAGCGACGTCGTGCCCAGCGACGCGTCGAATGCGGCCAGGAATTCCGGCTCGGCGATATTCAGGTCGTCGAAACGCGGCGCACCCGTCGCGCTGAGATACGCGGCCCAGTCGAACGACGACGCCAAGCCCGCGAGATCGGCCGAGGGCCGCTTGTGATAGATCGCACTCGGATCGCGCCGGCGCAGCCGATTGAGCGACTCCTTAGCCAGCGCGGTCTCGATCGCCATTACCACCGTCGCTTTGGACTCCGCCGCTTCCGGTGCATCGCCGAGCAGCCCGAACATCTTGGCGACATGGCTCGCATAGGCGGCACGCTGCTCGACCGACTTTGGATCGGTCTTGAAGTAATAGTCGCGGTCCGGCAGGCCCAGCCCGCCCTGCTCGACTGCCGCGATGTCCTGCCCGGTGTTCTTGAAGTCGGGCTGCGCGCCGAAACCGAAGAAGACGTTGACGCCGATTTCGTGCAGATGGGCCAGCAGGGCCGCCAGGTCTTTTTTGTCGGCGAGGGCCGCGACGCGGGCCAGTTCCGGCTGCAGCGGTGCTATCCCGCGGGCCTCGATCCCCGCCTCGTCGCTGCAGGCGGCAAAGAAGTCGCCGACCTGTTTCGCCTCGCCCGACGGGTCGGCCGCAGCGGCATCGAGAATCTGCCGCAGGACGTCGCGATTATGGGTCGCCAACTCGTTGAACCGGCCCCAGCGGATCTGGTCGGCCGGCACCGGGTTGTTCTGGATCCAGGCCCCGCAAGCAAACTTGTAGAAGTCCTGGCACGGGGCGACTGACCGGTCGAGGAACGCGGGATCGAACGAGTGGGTCGCCGTCTCGGCGCGCGCGATGCCTACCGACAGCAGCGTTGCAACGGCGAGCCCGACCAGGGCCGAAATCTGGCGCATGCAGACTCTATTCCTCGTGACGGGCGATCGTGGATGGATCGTCAGGCTGCCAGCACCTTCTCGGCCTCGCTCACCACCTCGGCAAGCGCGCCTGGCGCGAATGGCGACACGAGGCCGGCCGAGCGTACCAGATCCTGGAACGAGGCCGAGCCTCCACGGGCACAGAGGGCGATATAGGCCTCGAGGCTGCGCCGGTAGTCGCGCCGCGACTTGACCCAGAACTGCATCGCGCAACACAGCGCCAGCGTATAGTCGATGTAATAGAACGGCAGGGAGTAAATGTGACGCTTCGCCTGCCAGCGGCCGCCCTTTTCGCAATAGGCGATGTCGCCATAGTCGGTCCAGGGCATGTAGCGTCGTTCGAGGCTGTGCCAGACCGCATGCCGCTCGTCCGTGGTCATGTCCGGCCGCGCATAGATCTCGTGCTGGAAATGGTCGACGCAGACGCCATAGGGCAGGAAGGCGAGCGAATCGATCAGATGCATCCTGCGGAACCGGTCGGCCGCGTCGGCGCCGACCATCAGCTCCATCTGCGGATGGGACAGGAACTCGAGCCCCATCGAGTTGATCTCGGCCGCCTCCATGGTCGGCCACAGATAGTCGATGCCCGGCTGATGGCGGCTTTCCCAATTCTGGAAGGCGTGGCCCATCTCGTGGACGAAGACCTTGATGTCATGGTCCGTGCCGTTGAAATTGGCGAAAATGAACGGCACGCCATGGGTCGGGAACGAGGTGCAGAACCCGCCGCCGGCCTTGGCCTCGCGATTCTTCAGGTCGAGGAAGCCGCCCTCGTTCATCAGGCGATAGAAATCGCCCAGGCGCTTGTCCATGTTGTCGAACATGGTCTGGGCCTGGGCGACCAGGAAATCATGGTCGCCGGCCGGCACCGGATTGCCGGCGGAATCGGTCAGGCTCTCGTCCCAGAACCGGATCCTGTCCCAGCCGTTCTCGCGGCGGCGCGCTTCCATCACTCTCGCGATCAGCGGCACGACATGCTCGGCGACCTGGTCGCGGTAACGCGCGACGTCGGCCGCGTCATAGTCGACCCGGCGCATGCGCCGATAGCCGAGTGGGATGTAGCTGTCGTAGCCGAGCTTCAAGGCCATGGCATGCCGCAGCTTCACCAGCTTGTCATAGATCTCGTCCAGTTCGGCGCCATGGGCTTCGAAGAATGCCCAGCGCACGCGCTCGGCCCGATGCCGCGTCTCGCGGTCGAGAGCCTGGGCGAAGGGTTCGATGCCGGCGAGATTGACGGCCTGCCCATCGATCTCCAGCTTGGCCGCCGACAGGATCTCGGTGTACCGCGCGCCGAGCTTGGCTTCCTCCTCGAGATCCTTGGCAATGACCGGATCGAAGGTCGTGACGTCGGTTTCCCACAGCCGGATCGCATGGGCGCCGACCAACTGTTCCAGACCGGCACGGTCGGCGTCCGCCAGCAGCCGGCGCTTCACCGCGACCTCGAGCCCAGTCGCGTCGGGCGACAGCGCATCGCAATAGTCGCGCGCCTCCTTGGCCGCCACGTCGGCGGTATCCTGCTGGAAACGCAAGCCCACCAGCGCGCTCCAGCTGTCGTATTCCCGACGTACCGTGTCCCATGCCGCGACGGCCTCGGCGCGGCTGCCCCGATCCAGCAAGGCGTCGATCGCCTGGTAGCGGGCGGCCAAGCTGTCCTTGGTCGGGGTCGCGACCGAGATGTCGGCGAATCGAAGCGGCATGTCTGTTCCTTTCACGCGAAACCATCGTCGGCCGGACATTGCCAGAGGCGCCCTCGCCCGTCGATGGGCTGGACCGTCGCGGAAAAACTCTCGCGGCGCAGCAAATTTGGCGGATGATAGAGGTGTGGTCTGCCGTTGGACCGACGGACCGGTTCCTTGCTGCCCGCATTGCGAAAGCCAAGCCGATGCACGTTCTTGCTATGACCCAGGCCGATAACGCGGACCGCCGGCTTGCCTGGTCGCTGGCAACGATTGCCGGCGCGGTGAACGGGGCCGGCTTCTATGTCGCCGGGCACTACACGTCGCACATGACCGGCACGATCTCGCTGCTCTCCGATGCGTTGGCCCTGGGCGACCTCGAGCAAAGCGCCGTGGCGCTCGCGGTCATCGCCAGCTTCGTTGCTGGCGCGGCGGTCTCGACCGTCCTGATCAACCGGGCGCAGCGACGGCTGCCCAACGGCGCATATGCCTTCAGCCTGCTCGCGGAAGCGGCACTGCTGTTCCTAGGCGGACTGATCGAGGTATTGGCGCCCGAACCGATGCGCGCGCCGCTGCTGATCCTGAGCCTGAGCTTTATCATGGGGCTGCAGAACGCCATCGTGACCCGCGTGTCGAATGCCCGTGTTCGCACGACACACGTGACCGGCATGGTGACAGACATCGGCATCGAATTGGGGCAATTGCTGGATCGCCGCCTGTCGCCGCGCGACGACGGCGTGGCCGCAGCCGATCGCCGGAAACTGGCCCTGCACATCCCGACTGTCTGCGGATTCCTGGTGGGCGGCATCCTGGGCGTCATCGGCTATAGGATGATCGGCGCCTTGCTGCTGCCGGTCGCCGGCAGCCTGTTGATCGCGATCGCGGTGCCGGCCATCACCCGCCGCAGCGTGGCCGGCCGGATGGCTCAGACCATGCCGAAGTAGGTCAGCGGCCCATCTTCGATTCGCGGAGCAGGCGCTCGGGCCGGCGCCAGAATCGGGGACTCATGCTCAGTCGGCACTTGAAGCCGACCGGCAGGCGCGCTTCGATCAGGCCTAGCCGATAGGCGGCATATTTGACCAAGACGCGGGCGCTGGCGGACAGGATGGCGAGCGGGTCATGCTTCAGCAGATAGCCGAACTGGGCGCGAATGAACGCCAAGCCCTCGCCCTCGGCGCGCCCGAATGCTTCGAGCAGCCAATGTTCCCGGGAATGCAGGACGCCAACGTCGAAATAGCGGCGAGCCTCCTCGCTGATCAGATAGTCGTGGGAATGCACTACGGCCGCCCTGCTGACGTATGCCTTCGTCCAGCCCGCGAGCAGCAGGCGGCCGGTGACGATCGCATCCTCGCCGAAAATCGTTCCGCGCGGAAAGCCGCCGACCTGGGCCAGGGCATCGGCGCGATAGGCGGCGAAGGAATTCGAACAGAAACTCGCCTTGATTCCCATGCCGCGCGCACTGCTGGGCGTCACGATCCGGTCGGTCGGCGGATAGTTGAACAGGCGCGCCACGGCTTCCAAGGCGCCGGCCTCCGGGCGCGGCAGCTGCCGGCCATAGGCGACGCCCACGGTCGGATCGGCGAAGGCTTCGACCAAACGGCCGATCGCATCGTCGTCGGCCGGAATCGCGTCCTGGGTGAGGAAGATCAGAAATTCATATTCGTCGCAGAGATCCGCGCCCTGCTGCCGCGTACCGCCATGGTCGAAGTTCGCGCGCTCGACCTCGATGACGTCGGCGCCGGCGCGACGAAACTTGTCCGCCGTGCCATCGGTCGACTGCGAGTCCAGGACGAGCAATTTGGCGGGCTTGAACTGCTGCCGATCCAGGGCCTCAATCAGTCGGTCGGCCATGTCTCCGGCATTGAGCGTCGGGATGATCAGTGCCGAACGAGATCGTGCGTCGAATACCATGAGTACCTGCTAGTTCGCCCGCGACCGACAGGCGACATTTTCTTGGTGAGCCAACGACAAACTTCCCCGATGCGAATCGGTCGGCATCAAACTTAGACCCTCACGGATCAACACGCGCATTAGATCGCTTGTCAATCTTCAATTGTCTTTTGTAGATCTCGATACCGCACGACCTGCAGAACTTTCCATCTGGGATTTAGGCGCGCGGGCCTGCCCATATCGTTCAGAGGCTGAGATCGAATTTCTGTTTCGCCAGCGCCATGAGGTACTGGCCATATTCGTTCTTCAGCAAAGGCTTGGCCAATTGGATCAGGTCGGCCTGGCTGATCAGCCCCGTACGGTAGGCAATCTCCTCGGGGCAGCAGACCTTTAGATTCTGGCGCTGCTCGATCACGCGCACGAATTCCGAGGCCGTCAGCAGGGACGTATGGGTGCCGGTGTCGAGCCAGGCATAGCCGCGGCCCAGCTTCTCCACCTGCAGCGCGCCACGGTCCAGATAGATGTTGTTGAGCGCGGTGATCTCGAGTTCACCGCGGTCCGACGGCTTCACTTGCTTGGCATATTCGACGACGTTGCGGTCGTAGACGTACAGCCCGGTGACCGCGTAGTTCGATTTCGGATGCAGCGGCTTTTCTTCGATGCTGATCGCACAACCCGCGTCGTCGAACTCGACGACGCCATAGCGCTCCGGATCGGACACCTGATAGCCGAAGACAACCGCCCCCTGCTTCAGCTGGACCGCGCGACGCAAGGTTTCGGTGAGGCCGTGACCGAAGAAGATATTGTCGCCCAGAATGAGCGTGCACTCGTCGTCGTCGATGAATTTCTCGCCGATGATGAAGGCTTGCGCCAGCCCATCGGGCGACGGCTGGGCCGCATATTCCAGGCGAATGCCCCATTGGGTGCCATCGCCCAGCAGGGCCTGGAACTGTGCCTGGTCGCCCGGGGTGGTGATGATCAGGATCTCGGTGATGCCGGCCAGCATCAGGGTCGACAATGGATAATAGATCATCGGCTTGTCGTAGACCGGCAGCAGCTGCTTGCTGACGCTGCGGGTGATCGGATAGAGGCGCGTTCCGGTGCCACCCGCGAGAATGATGCCTTTCATGACGCGTTCCTTGAAATATCGCCGGTACCGCGCAAAATCGTCTCGACGACCGTGCTTAGCGTTGCCTGCCAGTCGGGCTGCCGAATGCCGAATTGCGCCTCGATCCTGCGGCAGTCCAGCTCGGAATTCGCCGGACGGCGCGCCGGCGTCGGATAATCGGCGGTGCGGATCGGCGTGACCGTCGGAAGACGCTGCAGCCACGGCGCGGCCCGCGCTACGATCTCCCGGGCGAAGCCGCACCAGGTGACGGCCGGCGCGCCGCTGAAATGATAGGTCCCCCAGGGATCGCCCTGGTCGAGCTGCCCGGCGATGGCGAGCAAGGCGTCTGCGATGGCGCCGGCCTCCGTCGGGCCGCCGCGCTGGTCGTCGACCACGCGCAGTTCCGGACGCCCGCCTGCCAGGCGCAGCATGGTTGCGACGAAATTGCCGGTCGAGGCGGCATAGACCCACGAGGTTCGCAGGATGACGTGCCGCGGTTGGGCAGCCCGCACCGCCTCCTCGCCGGCGAGCTTGCTGGCGCCATAGACGCCGGCCGGCCCGACCGGGTCGGTTTCGCTATAGGCGCGGTCGCTCCTGCCGTCGAACACATAGTCGGTCGAAACTTGCAGCAACGGAATGCCGTGTTCTGCCGCGGCCACGGCGAGGTTCTGCGGGCCGTCCCGGTTGATTGCGAAGGCCGCCGCCGCGTCGCTTTCGGCTCGGTCGACCGCGGTATAGGCGGCGGCATTGACGATCGCCGAACAAGGGCGACGATCGAGCGCGGCGCGCACCTGTGCCAGGTCGGTGATGTCGAGTTCGCCTCGCGTCAGGCCGACGATCTCGACCCCATCCGTCCCTTTGCGCGCGCAGAGCGCGCGACCGAGCTGGCCACCGGCGCCGACGACGAGGATGCGGTTCATCGGACTGCGGTCTTCCGTGCGCCGGCCAGGCCCAGCCGTTCGCCGCCGTACTGGCGGTCGACCAGCGGTCGCCACCAGGCTTCGTTACCCAGATACCAGGCGACGGTCCGCTCCAGCCCGGCCTCGAAATCGACCGAGGGCGTGAAGCCGAGCGCATCGCGGATCTTGCCGGCATCAATCGCATAGCGGAAATCATGGCCGGGCCGATCGGTGACGAACGTGATCAGGTCCCGATGCGACGCGCCACCGGCCCGCGGCCGCAGCCGGTCCATCAGCGCGCAGATGGTCTCGACGACGGCGAGATTGGTCCGCTCGCTGTTGCCGCCGATGTTGTAGCTCTGCCCGACCCCGCCGCGCGTCAGCACCAGGGCCAGCGCCGCCGCGTGATCCTCGACGAACAGCCAGTCCCGCACGTTGCTGCCGGTGCCGTAGACCGGCAACGGCTTCTCGGCCCGGCAGTTGAGGATGGTCAGCGGGATCAGCTTCTCGGGAAACTGATAGGGTCCGTAATTGTTCGAGCAGTTGCTGACGACCGTCGGCAGGCCGTAGGTGCGCTGCCAGGCCCGTACCAGATGATCCGACGAGGCCTTGCTGGCGGAATAGGGCGAACTCGGGTCGTAAGGCGTGTCCTCGACGAACTGGCCGGTGTCCCCCAGGGCGCCGAACACTTCGTCGGTCGAGATATGGTGGAAGCGAAATGCCTCGGCCTTCGTGCCCGCCAGCCCACGCCAATAGCCGAGCGCCGCGTCGAGCAGCGTGTAGGTCCCCAGAATATTGGTGCGGATGAAATCGCCCGGGCCGTCGATCGACCGGTCGACATGGGATTCGGCCGCCAGATGCATGATCGCATCCGGCTGGTGGCGCTGCAGGATCGCCTGCATCGCCGCAGCGTCGCAGATATCGGCCTGCTCGAACGCATAGCGGCCGGTGGCGTCGGCCTGCTCCAGGCTGCGCAGGTCGGCCGCATAGGTCAGCTTGTCGACATTGACCACGGTATGGTCGGTTGCGGCCAGCACGTGGCGGATCACCGCCGATCCAATGAACCCTGCCCCACCCGTCACCAATATCTTCATCAACATGCCTCTCGCAATCGCAGTCGGGCCGCTCGCCCCCCGCCGTCAGTGCCGGAAGTAGAACACCGGCTCGACGTCTTTGAGGCGCGGCTGGTGGCGATCCTTGTCGGACAGCGTCGCGACATCGGGCTCCACCGGCCAATCGATGCCGAGATCGGGATCGTTCCAGAGCACCCCGCGGTCGCAGGCGGGGCTGTATGGAGCGCTGACCTTGTAGAGCACCATGGTATTCGGTCGCAACGTGCAGAACCCGTGGGCAAAGCCGACCGGCACCAGCAGTTGGGTCAGTTCTTCGGCCCGCAGTTCCACGACGATCGACTGCCCGAAGGTGGGCGATCCGTACCGGATATCGACGGCCACATCGAGGATGGCGCCCTGCGCCACCATCACCAGCTTGTCCTGCGCATCCGGTGGTTCCTGGTAGTGCAGTCCCCGGACCGTGCCTACGTCCGCCGACAGGGACAGGTTTTCCTGCACGAAATTGATCTGCGGCAGCCAATCGGCCCGAAAGACTTCGCAGAAGAAGCCCCGATGGTCGCCATGGACCTTGGGCGCCAGGATCTTCACGCCATCAATTTTCGTGTCGGTAATTTTCACGAAATCTCTCCGAACGATCTCAACAGCAAACGACGCATCGGCCGACGGCGGACCGGCACGGACGGGCGACATCGCGATGGTTTAGCCGAATTTGCCCGCGGCCGGTTACGTCATTCAAGCGACTCTCCCCTTCACGGCGCTGCCTCCTCGCCGACCTCGCTCAGCAGCCAGTCGCGGAAGGCGGCAACCCGCTTCAGCTTCATCCTGGTCGGGTGACGGACCAGGAAATAGGCGCCCTCCAGCGCCAGAATGCGGGGGAACAGCTGGACGAGCCGACCCGACTCCAGCTCTTCGCCGACCAGGGCCGGATCAATGACCGCGACGCCCAGGCCCTGGAGCGCCGCCTGGATGACGAAGTTCCGCGTCTCGAACAACGGTCCGGCGCGGCAGTCGAGCTCGTCGAGGCCCGCCTCGTGCAGCCAGATGCGCCAATGGTCGGCGCGCAAACGGGCGTGCAGCAGGGTATGGGCGCGCAGATCGCCCGGTTCGGCGAGCGGCGGTCCCTTGGCCAGTAGTGCCGGGCTGCACACCGCGGTCAGCCGCTCCGCGAACAGGCGATCGGCGACCAGCCCGGGCCAGTCGCCGCGTCCGAACCGGATCGCACAATCGATGTCGCCTCTGGCTAGGTCGACCAGTTCGACCGAGGTCGACAGGCGCACCTCGATCTCCGGATGGGCTTGGTTGAAATGCCCCAGTCGCGGCAGCAGCCAGCGCATGGCGAAGGTCGACAGCATGCTGACGGTGACGACGCCGCTTTCCGGACGCGGCCGGACCTTGTCGACCGCCAGGGCGATACGCTGGAATCCGTCACTGAGGCCGGTGAGCAGCGCCGTGCCCGCCTCGGTCAGCACCAGCCCCGTCCGCACGCGGCGGAACAGCGGCAAGCCCAGATCCTCTTCGAGCTGCCGCACCTGGCGGCTGATCGCGGACGGCGTCACCGCCAGGGCGTCGGCCGCGGCCGTCACGCTCAACAATCGGCCGGCGGCCTCGAAAGCTTTCAGTGCGTTCAATGAGGGTAGTCGGGTCTGTCTCATGGCATCTGGAGATTTTCTCAAACCGCCCGACAAGTAAAGTCCTTTGCCAGCCTCGCCTTCGGCGCTCTCAGATAAGCGGAACGCTCAACCATCGAGGATCGCCCCATGAGCGACGCCGTCAAGAAATTCGACCCCGCCCGCGCTGCCGCCTACGATCGCCAGGCCCGCATAGCGCTGGCCGGCTACGAGGCCATGCACGAACTCGGCGCCTGCTGCCTGGCAGCGGCGCTGGGTGCTGGCGGGCAGCGTTCCCTGCTGGTGGTTGGGGTCGGCACCGGCCAGGAGATCGTGACGATCGGCGCGCTCGAACCGGCGTGGCGCTTCACGGCCGTCGATCCTTCGGCCTCCATGATTGCGATCGCCCAGGAGCGGCTGGGAGCGGCCGGCCTCCTCGATCGTACCGAACTGGTGACCGGCGAGGTCGCGGGTTTGAGCGACACCCGGCACGACGGGGCGACCTTGATCGGCGTGCTGCACCATCTGAGCGACGCCGCGACGCGCGTCGGCCTGCTGCGCGACATCGCCCAGCGCCTCGGGCCCGGCGCCCCGCTGATCCTCGGCGGCAATTTTCGGAGCTACGCCCGCGAACCGCTGTTGCTCGCGGCCTGGAAGCAGCGCTGGCGCCAACAGGGCATCGCTGCCGAGGACGCGGACGCGCAATTCGCCCGCATCGTCCAGGGCGTCGTGCCGCCGGATTCCGAGGCGGAGGTCCATCGGCTGCTCGCGGCCGCCGGGTTCACCCGGGTGACCCGGTTCTTCAACAGCCTGTTCTGGGGCGGCTGGGTCGCCTTCCGGGACGCGGATCAGGCCTTGTAATAGTCGCGATACCATTCGACGAAGCGCGGCACGCCCTCGTCGATCGCCGTCGTCGGGACGAAGTCGAAGTCGCGGCGCGTCGCCTCGATGTCGGCAAAGGTTTCCGGCACGTCGCCGGCCTGCATCGGCTTGAACTGGATCTTGGCTTCGCGGCCGCACGCCTGCTCGATCACCCGGATGAAGCGCAGCAGCTCCTCCGACCGGTTGTTGCCGATGTTGTAGACCCGGTGCGGCGGCGTCCGGCCATCGTCGACCGGCGGCCTGTCCAGGCAGGCGACCACGCCCGACACGATATCGTCGATATAGGTGAAGTCGCGCTTCATCTCGCCGTTGTTGAACACCGGGATCGGCTCGCCGGCCAGGATCGCCTTGGTGAAGATGAAGGCCGACATGTCCGGCCGGCCCCAGGGGCCGTAGACCGTGAAGAAGCGCAAGCCCGTCGCCGGCAGCCGGAACAGGTGGCTGTAGCAGTGGCCCATCAGCTCGTCCGCCTTCTTGGTCGCGGCATAGAGCGACAGCGGCGCGTCGACCGGATCCTCGATCGCGAACGGCAGCTTGGTATTGCCGCCATAGACCGAAGAGGAACTGGCATAGACCAGATGGTCGAGCTTCTTCAGCCCACGGGCCAGTTCCAGGATTTCGAGAAAGCCCACCACGTTGGTATCGACATAGGCGCGGGGGTTTTCGAGCGAATAGCGCACGCCCGGCTGGGCCGCCAGATTGACGATGCGCGTGATTTCGGGATGGGCCTGGGCCAGCGCCGCCATGGCCGCGCGATCGGCGATGTCGACGCGCAGGAACGTGAAGCCCGGCTGCGACGCCAGGCGCGCGAGCCGCGCCTCCTTCAGCCGGACGTCGTAATAGTCGCTGACCACGTCGAGACCGATCACCGCCTCGCCCCGCGCCAGCAGGCGGTGGCTGAGATGAGAGCCGATGAAGCCGGCGGCACCGGTCACTAGAATCGCCATGTCGTTCCCTGGGCCTTGCGTCGAGAGGTCGGGCGCCGCTTTTCCGAAGGAAGCCGGCGCCGGCGGCACTCTACCCAGATCATCCGGGGCACGAAAGCCCCGCGAGCCTCAGTGGACCGAGGCGAACACCGGTGCCATCTCGTCGACCGGAACGACCGCGTCGTGCACATCGTCGGCGCGCAGGCACGCCAGCAGATCATCGACCGTCGGTGCGGCGTGGAGCGCTTCGATCAGCCGATCGACCAGCATGAACGCGGTATAGAGCAGGCCGGTAACGTCCGGTTCGTCGGCGCCGTAGATCAGGCAGGTCTCGGCGGCGGCGACCATGATCGTCTCCGTCACCAACGCGCGCGGCCCCGGTACCGGCAGGGTCGCCGGCAATTCGCGCTCGCCCGAGCGCGCCGCCCGCAGGCCCCGGATGATGAGCCGGTCGCGGATCGCCCCTTCGAGGATCGACACCATCGTATAGCCGCCGACCTCCTCGACCGCCGCCCGGACCCGCTTCACAGCCGCGATCAGGCCATGGGCCACGTCGCCGACCGAGGCCCGGTTGTTGGCGATGGTCAGGCTATGGTCGATGACGGGTTCGATCATCTCGATGAAGCTCATGAGGCTGGTCCTTGTCTTTCCTGTGCTAGGCGGCGGATGCCGCTCGATCTCGACGTGGTCATGGCAAGTTCCAGGCCTGGAGGCGTCGCAGACCCAAGCCATTGAAATCGCGCAATTCTCGCGATGGGGCCGTGCGGCGCCCGACCGAAACCGCCGGGTCGAAACTGCCCTCTGCCCCGCCGATCCGGCAAAATGTGCCGACGGTGCTACACTCGTCGGCCGATCGGGCGGCCGGTCTGCGTTTGCCATGGACGGCCGGGGCGCCGGGCCGGATAGTCGAAATCGATTTCACCGGCACGGACGGTCCGCTCGCGGGCCGCCGGAGACCGGAAAGCAAATTGGGAGGATGAAGATGATCGGCTTCGGCATGCTGGCCCGAGTGCGCGTGCGCACCCGCATTCTTTTCGGCTTCGGCGTGCTGCTGAGCTTGGGTCTGGCGATCGCGATCTTCGGCGTCATCGGCCTCGGCCGCGTCGGCGGCCAGGTCGACCGGCTCGTCGCGGTTTCCGATGCCAGCACTCACGGGCTCGAGGCGGGGCGGCTGTTCGAGGCATTGCGTCGCACGGTCGCGCGCTACCAGTTGAAGCTCGACGACGATTCTTCCGCCCGCTTCGCCGACCTGCTGGGCCGGGCCCACACCGAACTCGCCGGCAGCGGCGCCACGGCCGAGCAGTTGCAGCGCGCCCAGGATCTGGGCCGCGACCTGGACGGCTTCGCCGCCAGTTTCGACAAGTCCGTCGCCCTCGGCAAGCGGCTGAAGGACTTGCGACTCAAGCTGATGATCGGCGGCGACGCGCTCAGCATCGCCAGCAGCCGGCTGATGGATGCCGCGCGCAGCGGCGCCCAGACTGCCGACGTCGGGTATGCCGGCGACGTCGAAACGACGATCCTGCAGGCCCGCGAAGCGACCTGGCGGTTCGTCGCGACCAACGACCGCCGACGCCTGTCGATCGTCAACGGCTCGCTCGATCGCGCCGGCGCGACCATCGAGGCGGCAGGCAAGAGCATGACGATCGCCGAGAAGGACACGCTGGTCGGCGGCGCCCGCACCGCGCTGGCGACCTATCGGCAGAGCTTCACGGACCTGGCCGAAACCATGGCGGCGGGCGACGAGCTGTCCGATAAGGTGATGGACCCGGCGGTCGCCGCGATGGCCGATCGCAACGACCAGGCGATCCAGTCCCTGATCGACGACCTGCATGCGACCAAGGCCGCGACCGACGGGACCTTGTCCCACACCGCGCTCGCCTCGAAGATCCTCGCGGTCCTGGCGCTCGGCATCGGCGCCCTGCTGGCCACCGTCATCGGGCGCAGCATCGCGCGGCCGCTCGACGCCATGAAGCTGGTCATGACCCGAATGGCGGCCGGCGAACGCTCGATCGAAGTGCCCGCGCGCGACAATCGCGACGAGATCGGCGAGATCGCCCGTGCGGTCGAAGTGTTCCGCACCGGCCTGATCGAGGCCGAACGCTCGGCGGCCAGTCAGGCGAGCGAGCGCACCGCACGCGACGAGCGAGCCCAAGTGCTGGAGGCGACCTCCCGGAAATTCGAAGCCCAGGTCGCGCGTCTGGTCGAGGCCCTGTCGCACGCCGCTCAGATCATGGAAGGCACCGCGCGCGGCATGTCTGAAACCGCCGGCACGATGAACAGCCAGTCCCTTGCGGCCGCCGGCTCGGCCGAAGAGACGTCCAACAACGTCTCGACCGTCGCCGCCGCGGCCGAGCAGCTCGCCGCCTCGATCCAGGAAATCGGGCGCCGGGTCACGCAATCCTCGACCATCGCCCAGCGGGCGCTGGGCGATGCGCGCCATTCGGACGCGACCGTGCAGACCCTGGCCGCCGGTGCGGCCAAGATCGGTGAGATCGTCCAGATGATCAGCGGCATCGCGGCCCAGACCAATCTGCTGGCCTTGAACGCGACGATCGAGGCGGCCCGCGCCGGCGAGGCGGGCAAGGGCTTCGCGGTCGTGGCGAGCGAGGTCAAAAGCCTCGCCACCCAGACTGCGCGCGCGACCGAGGAGATCGCGGCCCAGATCGCCGAGATCCAGGCGGCGACCCGCGAGGCGGTCTCGGCCATCGGCCATATCGGCCAGACCATCGGCGAGATCAACGAGATCGCCGGCGGCATCGCGGCGGCGGTCGAACAGCAGGGCGCCGCCACGGCGGAGATCGCCCGCAACGTCGAGCAGGCCGCCGCCGGCACGAGCGAGGTTTCCCGCAACGTCGCAGCCCTCAAGGAAACCGCAGCGGCAACCGGCCATGCCGCGAACGACGTGCTCGAAGCCGCCGGCAGCTTGGCGCAGAACGCCGGCGAGCTGTCGCGCGAGGTCGATGGCTTCATCGCCAGCGTCAATGCCGCTTGAGCCCGGAACGGAACGCGACAAACCAGCCGCTTGACAGGAGACCGACCGGCCCCGGAGGTTGGCGCCGAAGTTCTCCTGGTTCGAAGGCTATCCGTATGACGCGATCCCTGTGCCGGTTCCTGACCGGTTTCCTGTTCGGCCTCGCCCTGATTTCGGGCATGCCGGCCCAGGCCGCCTTTCCAAGCTCGCCGGACGGGCCGGCGCCGACCGTGGCGCCCGTGCTGCGCCAGGTGACGCCGGGCGTAGTGAACATCGCGGTGCAGGGTCGGGTGCGGGTCAACAATCCGCTGCTGGCCGATCCGTTCTTCCGGCAGTTCTTCAACCTGCCGAATGGGCAGGTCGAGCGGCGGACCCAGGCGAGCGGCTCGGGCGTGATCGTCGATGCGGACAAGGGCTATGTGCTGACCAACAACCACGTGGTCGAGAATGCCGACGTCATCGACGTCACCTTGCGCGACCGCCGGACCGTGCGCGCGAAGCTGATCGGCCGCGATCCGCAGACCGACATCGCCGTGCTGCAGATCCAGGCCGACAACCTGGTCGCCGTGCCGATGGGCGACAGCGACAAGAGCGAGGTCGGCGATTTCGTACTGGCGATCGGCAATCCGTTCGGCCTCGGCCAGACCGTCACCTCCGGCATCGTCTCCGCCCTCGGCCGCTCGGGCCTCGGCATCGAAGGCTTCGAGGATTTCATCCAGACCGACGCCGCGATCAACCCCGGCAATTCCGGCGGCGCGCTGGTCGATCTCAAGGGCCGGCTGATCGGCATCAACACCGCCATCCTGGCACCCGCCGGCGGCAATGTCGGCGTGGGTTTCGCCGTGCCGATCAACATGGCAAAATCGATCATGGAGCAATTGCTGCGCTATGGCACGGTCGAGCATGGCCGGGTCGGCATCAGCGGCCAGGACATGACGGCGGAGATCGCGCGCGGGCTCGGCACCAGCCGGACCGAGGGCGGCGTCGTCACCGCGATCGAGCCGGGCTCGTCGGCCGACCGCGCCGGCTTGAAGGTCGGCGACGTCGTGGTCGCGGTCGACCATCAGCCGTCGCGCAACTGGATCTCGGTCGTCAATCGCATAGCCCTGGCGCGGGTCGACCAGGACGTGACCCTGACCGTCGACCGCCATGGCGCGCTGAGCGACCTGCATGTCACCGTTGCAGCGACGCCGGCCAAGCCGCGCCAGGCGCGTGGCGGACAAGGCTACCAATAGCTTTCGCCGGCTTTTTTATGGGTTTTTGATACGAGGCATCTGAAACCCATCTCGCATTTTCATGCGTCCTCGCGCATGTCTCAAGCCACCGTGTTCACCCGGTGCTGCGGTTTGAGGTAGGCTTTCCGTTCCATGTCCGATCCGGCCGACCGCGACCAACGCCCCGATCCCGAAGCGCTGCTGGCCGCAGCGGCCAAGGAGGGACGTGGGCGCCTGAAGATCTTCCTGGGTGCCGCTCCCGGCGTCGGCAAGACCTACGAGATGCTGAAGACCGCCCAGAAGCGCCACCAGGAAGGCATCGACGTCGTCGTCGGCATCGTCGAGACCCATGGCCGCAGCGAGACCGCGGCCCTGGTCGAGGGGCTGGAGCTGATCCCCCGCCGGGCGGTCGACTATCGCGGCCGGCATCTGGAAGAGATGGATCTCGATACGATCCTGAAGCGCCGCCCGAAACTCGTGCTGGTCGACGAGTTGGCCCACACCAACGCCCCGGGTAGCCGGCACGCCAAGCGCTACCAGGATGTCGAGGAACTGCTGTCGGCCGGGCTCGACGTCTATACGACGCTCAACATCCAGCATGTCGAAAGCCTGAACGACGTCGTCGCGCAGATCACCCGGATCCGGGTGCGCGAGACCCTGCCCGACAGCGTGCTCGACAAGGCCGACGAGATCGAGGTCATCGACCTCACGCCTGAAGACCTGATGGAGCGGTTGCGCGAGGGCAAGGTCTATGTCCGCGACCAGGCGCACCGTGCGCTCAAGCATTATTTCTCGCCGGGCAATCTGACGGCGCTCCGCGAGCTCGCACTGCGCCGCACGGCCCAGCGCGTCGACGACCAGATGCTGAGCTATATGCGCGAGCACGCCATCAGCGGCCCCTGGGCCGCCGGCGAGCGCATCATGGTCTGCATCAGCGAGGCCGCCAACACGCCGGGGCTGATCCGCTATGCCCGTCGCGTCGCCGACCGGCTGCGCACCACATGGACCGCGATCTATATCGAAGGGCCGCGCTTCGCCCGCCTGACCGAGGCCGCTCGCGGCCGCGTCGCCGACCATATGCGGCTCGCCGAGAAGCTGGGCGCCGATCTCGTCACCATTCCGGGCCGCCAGGTGGTCGACCAGTTGATCGACTATGCCCAGGCCAACAACATCACCCAGATCATCATCGGCAAGTCGGACCGGTCGCGCTGGTTCGAGATCCTGCACGGCTCGGTCGTCCATGACCTGGTCCGCAAGGCCGGCTCGATCTCGATCCATGTCATGGCCGGTGAGCCGATCGGCGACGAGGCCAGGACCGAAGAGGTCGCGACCAAGCCCGCGTCCCGGACGTTCGATGCCACGGGCTATTGGCGCGCGGCCCTCGCGGTCGCCGCCGCGCTCGGCGCCGGACAGGGTATCGACGAAATCCTGCTGCTGCCGCCGCCGAACATCTCGCTGGTGTTCCTGACCGCCGTGCTGTTCTCGGCCGTGACCTCGGGACTGGGCCCATCCCTGTTCGCCTCGCTGCTGAGCGTGCTCGCCTACAATTTCTTCTTTCTGCCGCCGCTCTACACCTTCACCATCGCCGATCCGGCCAACGTACTGGCGCTCGTCGCCTTCATGATCGTGGCCGTGATCGCGTCCAACCTCGCCTCGCGCACCCGCGACCAGGCGATAACGGCGGCCAGGCGGGCCAACACGACGGCCGAGCTCTATGCCTTCTCGCGCAAGCTCGCCGGCACCGCCACGCTCGACGACGTCCTATGGGCGACCGCCTACCAGATCGCCGTCATGCTCAAGGTCCGGGTCGTCATGCTGCTGCCGGACGGCGAAGGACGGCTCGACGTGCGGGCAGGCTATCCGCCGGAAGACGCCTTGGACGAAGCCGATCTGGCCGCGGCGCGCTGGTCCTGGGACCGCAACCATCCGGCCGGGCGTGGCTCCGACACCCTGCCGGGCGGCAAGCGGCTGTTCCTGCCGCTGCGCACCGGCCGCGGCGCTGTCGGCGTGATCGGCATCGACAAGGACGCCCCGGGCGCCCTGCTGACGCCGGACGAGCGGCGCCTGCTCGACGCGCTCGCCGACCAGGCCGCCGTCGCGATCGAGCGGACCAAGCTCGCCGAGGATATCGACGAGGCCCGCCTGCTGGCCGAGACCGAGCGCCTTCGCTCGGCGCTGCTGACCTCGATCTCCCACGACCTGCGCACGCCGCTCGCCTCGATCATCGGCGCCATCACCTCGCTGCGCTCCTACGGCGACCGCTACGGCATCGAGGCGCGGGACGAACTGATGGCGACGGTGCAGGACGAGGCCGAACGGCTCAATCGCTTCGTCGGCAACCTGCTCGACATGACCCGGCTCGAATCGGGAGCGCTCGAACCCAAGCGCGACTATGTCGACATGAGCGAGATCGTCGGCACCGCACTCGACCGGACGTCCAAGATCATGAACGCGCACCGGGTCGAGATCGACCTGGCCGTCGACCTGCCGATGGTAAAGCTCGATGCGGTGCTGATGGAACAGGTGCTCGTCAACCTGCTGGACAATGCCGCGAAATATGCCCCGGCCGGCACGTTGATCCGGCTCGAGGCGCGCGAGGCCGACGATCAGGTCGTGCTCGAGATCACCGACGAGGGACCGGGCATTCCCGCCGACGCGCTGGAGCGCGTGTTCGACAAATTCTACCGCGTCCGCCAGGGCGACCGTCAGCGCGCCGGGACCGGCCTGGGATTGGCGATCTGCCGCGGCTTCGTCGAGGCGTTGGGCGGCCGGATCGCGGCAGGCAATCGCACGGACCGATCCGGCGCCATCCTGCGCATCACCTTTCCCGCAGCGCTTGCCGCCCAGGCCTCGCTGCTGGTCGGAGCCGACCATGAAGTCTAGCCATACCACCGTGCTGATCGTCGATGACGAGCCGCAGATCCGCCGCTTCCTGAAGACCAGCCTCGCCGCCCAGAACTACGAAGTGATCGAGGCGGTCGATGGCACCGAAGCGCTGAAATTCGCCCAGCGCGACAAGCCCGACCTGATGATCCTGGATCTGGGCCTGCCCGACATCGACGGCATCGAGGTGATCCGGCGTCTGCGCGCGTCCGGCGCCAATGCGCTGCCGATCGTCGTGCTGTCGGCCCGGTCGGACGAACGTGGCAAGGTCGAGGCACTCGACCTGGGCGCCGACGACTACATCACCAAGCCGTTCGGCATGGAGGAATTGACCGCGCGGGTGCGCGCGGCCTTGCGCCACCGGCTGCAGGTGCAGGGCGTGGCGGCGGCGCTGGTGACCGGTGACCTGCGCATCGACCTGGTCCAGCGGCTCATCAGCCGGGCGGGCCAGCCGATCAAGCTCAGCCCCAAGGAATTCGACATCCTGCGCATGCTGGCGACCCATGCCGGCAAGGTGCTGACCCATCGCTTTCTGCTGCAGGAGGTCTGGGGCACCGCCAATGCCGAGGACGTGCAATATCTGCGCGCCTTCATCCGCCTGCTGCGCCAGAAGATCGAGCCGCAACCGGATCGGCCGATCTATGTCGTGACCGAGACCGGCGTAGGCTATCGCCTGAAGATGCTCGACGAAATCCCGCCGGCTCAGGCGCCCGGCAGCGTCGAAACGCCGTAGACCAGCAGCGCGATGATGCCGAGCAGCAGGCTCAGGCAATAGATGCTGCCGATGATGCCCAGCTTGATCCCGGCCCACAGCCGATTGCCGGGATAGGTGCGGAGATAGGCCAGGTAGCTGTAGACCGAGAAGATCGCGAACAGCGGCCAGCCCAGCGCCACGGTGGGCCACGCGAGCCGCACCCCGATCACGACCAGGCCGACCGCGAACACGAACGCCTGCAGATGCAGCGCGAACGTGACGTGGTCGACGAAATAGAGCCGGCGCTTGCGGCCGAACAGGGCCAACAGCAGGGCGGTGAACGGCAATGTCACGATCAGCAGGCGCGGCAGCCACTCGTCGATCACCGGGTTGAGCGCCCGCGGATGGGCGAGTGCCAGCGAAAACCCGTCGGTCAGCCGGCCGGTGAAGTCGACCAGCTTCCTGGCGCCGGCCGAATCCTTGGCCGCGCTCTGGATGTCGTCGTCGAGCGTGAAGCGGGATTTGACCGCGTCGGGCAAGGCTTCGCCATCCCGGGCCGGCCGCAGGATTTCGATGATCGGCGTATCGGCGCCCTGGGATCGATCGGTCTCGACGACCTGGCCCGCGGACCCGTCGCGCGACAGCGCCGCCACGAGGTCGTGGGGAACATGGAACTGGATCATGGCGAAGCCGGAGGCCCAGAGCGCCACGAAGAAGGCGAAGCTCGAGAAAAGATAGAGCCGGATCGGCGAGACGAACCGCACCCGCCGACCCTCGATGAAGGCGCGCGTCAGCCGGCCAGGCCGGAACAGCAGCGCCACCACGGTCGTCATCATCTTGCCGTCGAGGAACAGATGATGCTCGAGCAGTTCGCGCGCGACCTCGAACAGCGAGCGGCTGTGATCGTGCCGGCTCTGGCCGCAGTTGCCGCAGAAACGCGTCGTGACCTCCGTCGCGCAGTTCGGACACAGATGCGCCTTGCCGACCTCGGTGGCGGCTAGGGCTGCGGCGGATTCATGCGGCGAAAGCTTCTCAAGGTGCATGGCCGGAAAGATAACGGTCGGACCTCGAAAAACGCAACGGCGGCCGCGCCGGCTATTGGGGATTTTCCAGCGAGGGAAACTCGATCGCGTCGACCGCGGCATGGACCCGACCGCCCGCCGCCATGCGGTCGTTGGGCGGCAGCACGCCGACGACCGCGTCGGCCACCGCGCCCCGCGCCGCCGGCACCATGGTCGACACCGCCACCGCGATCTGCGGCGCCGCAGCGGGATCGGCGACCGCCGCCGCCCCGGCCAGTTGTGGCGCGATCTGCGGCGCCTGACCGGCTGCAGCCGCGGCGATCCGGGCGGCGAGATCGGGACGACGGGTCACGGCGATGACCACGATCTCGGCTCCGATCATCGGATTGCCGCCGACCAGCAGCCCGATCGAATCGGCATCGCCCACGGCGACGGAGCGTTCGAGGGCGCGTGCGACCGGCGCCGGCAACAGGTTGCTGGCGGCAATCGCCGGCCAAGGCAACGCAAGGCCAGCCAAAGCTACGTCTCGAAGCGCTCTAGCGATCCCGTCCAACCGCGCCCTCCCGCGACAAAGATGGCACGCGCGGACCCCATAGCACCGATGCCGATCGACCGGTTGTGGATCACGGGCAAGCCAATGTGTATATCGACCATAAGCGGATCCAGCCTGGAGCGCGACCATCGAGGCATCAATGGGCTATTTTCGCGAGGCGTTCGACGATCATTCGACGACGGTGCGTCCATGATCGCGACCAACCCTCTGCTGGAACGGATCGACCGGTTTACCGGCTGCACGATCCTGATCCTCGGCGACGTGATGCTGGATACCTATGTTTACGGCCAGGTCGAGCGCGTGTCGCCCGAGGCGCCGATCCCGGTGCTGCGCATCGACAAGAAGCGCGAGATGCTGGGCGGCGCCGGCAATGTCGCGCGCAACGTCGCGGCACTGGGCGCGCGCGCCATCCTCATCGGCGTGACCGGCGAGGACGATGCCGGCCGCGCGATCGAAACCCAGATCGCCGAAGCGGACGGCGCCCGGATCGATGGGCGGCTCGTGGTCGACCAGGGGCGGCCGACCACGCGCAAGACGCGATTCGTGTCGGGATCCCAGCAGTTGCTGCGGGTCGACGAGGAAATCGCCCGCCCACTCGACGGCGGCCCGGCCGAGGCCGTGCTGACGCGCTTTCGCGCAGCCCTGAGCGAGAGCGACATCGTCGTCCTCAGCGACTATTCGAAAGGCGTGCTGTCGGATGCCGTGCTGGCGCCAGCGATCGCAGCCGCCCGTGCCGCCGGCAAGCGCATCATCGCCGATCCGAAGAGCCGCGATTTCTCGCGCTATCGTCTGGTCGACGTGCTGAAGCCGAACCGGCTTGAAATCACCCAGGCGACCGGCATCGATTGCCGGGACGACGCCACGACCGAACAGGCCGGGCGTGCGGCACTCGCCACGGCCGAGGCCGGTGCGGTCGTGGTGACGCGCGGTGCGCACGGCGTCTCGATCATCCCGAAGGACGGGCCGGCCCTGCACCTGCCGACCCTGGCGCGCGCCGTGTTCGACGTGTCCGGCGCCGGCGACACGCTGGTCGCATGCCTGGCCGTGGCGCTTGCGGCAGGGGCGGACCTCGCCGAGGCGACGGCGCTTGCCAATGCTGCTGCGGGCATCGTCGTCGGCAAGGCCGGCACCGAATGCGTCAGCCCGGTCGAGCTTTCCCAGGGCCTGCACCTGGGGGCCCTGATCGAAACGGATCGCAAGGTGACGACGCTCACCGGAGCGCTCGACCAGGCTGCACGCTGGCGCGCCGCCGGCCTGCGCGTCGGGTTTACCAACGGCTGCTTCGACCTGATCCATCCCGGCCACGTCCGGCTGCTGGGCCAGGCGCGCGCGGCGTGCGACCGTCTGATCGTCGGGCTCAATACCGATGCCTCGGTCAAGCGGCTCAAAGGACCGGAGCGGCCGGTCCAGAACGAGTTGGCTCGCGCCACGGTGATGGCATCGATCGGGGCGGTCGATCTCGTCGTCCTGTTCGGCGAGGACACGCCGCTCGAAATCATCGAGACGCTGAAGCCCGACGTCCTCATCAAGGGCGCCGACTACCGGATCGATCAGGTCGTGGGCGCGGACGTCGTGCAATCCTACGGCGGCAAGGTGATTCTGGCCGAACTCGAGGCCGGACAAAGTACGACCGGCACGATCGACCGGATCCGCGAGATCGACGACCGGGCATAGTCCCCGCATCCAGCCCGAGAGACGATCGCCCAATGTTCTTCCTCATCGCCAAGCTATACGGCTTCGTCGCCTCGCCCAGCCATTTCGCCCTGATCCTGCTGATCGTAGGCGCGCTGCTGCTGTTCACCCGCTTTTATCGAGCCGTGCGCTGGCTGTTCCTGCTGCTGGGCCTCGTCGGTCTGTTCGTGCTGCCGGGCGGCGTACAGCGGCTGGCGCAGCCGCTGGAAAACCGCTTTCCGGCGCAACCCACGCTGTGCCGGATCGACGGCATCATCCTGCTCGGCGGCGGGGAGGCGACGAAACTGTCGGTCCAACGTCGCCAACCGATCCTGGACCAGCGTGCCGGCAAGTATTTTGCCGCACTCGAATTGTTGCGCCGCTTTCCCGAGGCCAAACTGATCATCGCCGCCGGCAATGGCAGCCTGGATCCGGGCGGCACGCATGAAACCGACGTGGCGGCCGGGTTGTTCGCCCAGGCCGGTGTCGATCCCAGCCGCCTGCTGTTCGACCCGGACTCGCGGGACACCTTCGAAAACTTTGAGAACGCCAAGAAGATGGTCTCGCCCAAGCCGGACGAACGCTGGGTGCTGCTGACCGGTGCCATCCACATGCCGCGCTCCGTCGCGATCGCCCGCCAGGTTGGATTTCCGGTCATCCCCTGGCCGACCGACTATCACACGAGGCCGGACGGGCTGCTGTTCACGCAGAATTTCGGCCATAGCCTGGCCCTGCTCGACGACGTGTTCCATGAATGGATCGGCCTCGCGGTCTACCGCCTGACCGGACGCAGCAACGCCCTGCTGCCGGACGTGACGCCGGTCGATGGCGGGTGCGCGCCGGGAACCCCGTCATGAAGGACGAGACGCCTCCGGTCATTTCCGTCATCGGGCTCGGCTATGTCGGCCTGCCGCTCGCGGTCGCCCTGGCCGGGCATTATGAGGTGATTGGTTTCGATATCGATCCGTTCCGTATCGGCGCGATAAAATCAGGAAATGATCGGACCGGCGAGATCGCGCGCGAGGCGCTTCTCGCGACGTCGCTCGACGTGACGAGCGACGCCACGCAACTCGCCAGGGCGTCCATCCATATCGTCACCGTGCCCACGCCGGTGACCGAGCGCAACGAGCCGGACATGCGGGCGCTGTTCGCCGCATGCGAGACGGTCGGGCGCGTGCTGCGCCGTGGCGGCATCGTCGTGTTCGAGAGCACGGTCTACCCGGGCGTCACCGAGGAGCTGTGCGGACCGGCGCTGGAGCGCACGTCGGGGCTCGCGGCGGGCCGCGACTTTTTCCTGGGCTATTCGCCGGAACGCATCAACCCGGGCGACCGCGTCCATACCGTCGACCGCATCACGAAAGTCGTCGCCGGCCAGACGGCGGAGGTCGCAGCCACGCTGGCCGGGATCTATGGCCGGATCACCTCCGGCGGCACGTTCGTCGCCGCCTCGATCCGCGCCGCGGAAGCGGCGAAGGCGATCGAGAACGCGCAGCGCGACCTGAACATCGCCTTCATCAACGAAGTGACGATGATCTTCAATCGCCTGGGATTGTCGGTTCACGACGTGCTCGAGGCCTCGGCGACGAAGTGGAATTTTCTGCCCTTCAAGCCGGGTCTGGTCGGTGGCCATTGCATCGGCGTCGACCCGTACTACCTGGCCCATTGCGCCCAGGCGGCCGGGCACGAGCCCGAAATCATCCTGGCCGGCCGCCGCATCAACGACGGCATGGGTGCCTATATCGCCACGGAGGTTCTGAAGGCGCTGCAGGCGCCGGCCGGCTCCGCACCGCGCCTGCTGGTCCTCGGATTGACCTTCAAGGAGGATGTGCCGGACCTGCGGAACTCGAAAGTGGTCGATCTGATCGCCGTCCTGCGCGAGGCTGGCGCCGTCGTCACGGTGCATGATCCGCTGGCCGACCCGGTCGAGGCGATGGCGCTCTATGGCATCGCGTTGGAACGGGAATTTCCGACGGGCGGCTTCGATGCGCTGATCGCGGCGGTGCCGCATGCCGCCTATCGCGATTTTGCGCCGGAGACCTTCACCCGCCTGCTCCGACCGGACGGGCTGATCGCGGACGTCAAGGGCATCTGGCGCAAGCGCACCTTGCCGCCAACGCTGCGACGCTGGCAGCTTTAGCGCCTACTCGGGTGTCGGCATCGGCGATTCTTCGGCTGCCGGTGGCGCCGCCGGCGCCTGATAAACCACCGTCACCGATCGCTTGACCAGATCGACCAGATAACGGCCGCCGGCCTCATCCTCGATCGAGAGTTCGTCCGTATCGGACACCAGCGACATGCGCTTGAAGAATCGGTCGAAGGTCGGCAGCCCCGGCACGTTCTGCGGCGTGACCTGATAAATCTTGAGCATCCACAGCCGCGCGCCAGTCTGCGCGTCGATCGCCATCAGGTAGCCGCCGAACGGATCTCCGCCGTGCTGCGTGCTCTCCAGATCCTGTTCGTAGCGCACGCCCTTGTGGAACACCGGCGGCACTTTGGGCGGTGCCGGGCGGCTGGCTTGCGGCGGATTGCTCATCGAAGGCCTCTCCTGGTCGGGGGCGACAGACACCGGCGCCCCGTTGTCCGCAGCATGCGCCGCGCCTGCGACGATCGACAATGCCACGAGGGCCGCCGCCCCACATCGGTTCATATGATCTTGAGGGCCATCTTCCGCTCGCCCTCGGTCAGAACGCCGGCGCAGTCGGCAGCGAAAAAAGCCCAGCTGTCGGCGTTCCTGACGGCGGCGCTGCCTGGGAACCCGACATGGGGGCCGATGCCATACCAGGCGTAGCGGGCCCTGCCGATGTTCACGTCCTCGGTCCCGCAGACCAGATGGGTCAACTCATGGACGACGACGCGCGTCCAGTTCTTCTGACCCTGGACGACGCCGCCCTCGTCCTTGCGGAAGAAGGATTGCTCGATATAAACCACGTCGAGCCCTTCGCCGGCACTGGCGAAGGTGAACGCCTCGGAATCGCGATAGGCGATGTCGTCGGCGACCGTGGCGGCACGCAGCGGCACCCAGTCGGTCAAGATGAACTGTCCTTTGTTCAAGGTCGCGATGATCGCCTTGAAACCTGTATCCAGCTTGTCGATGAACCGATCGAGATCGGGCTCGGAGGTCGTCGGATCGGAAAACCAGCGCTTGACCAGATCGCGGGCGGTGCTCTTCGACTTGCCGCGCTTGACGTCCGAACTCTTTGCGTCGGCCAGCACCATGGATGTCCGCTGGCACCAGGCCATCGCCTGCTGGGTCGAGGTCGCCAGATACTTCTTCTGCGTCTCGGAGAAGATCTCGTTCTCGGTATCCAGAATCCGCTCGACCGCGTCCCGGGTCGACGTACGCGCATGGATATGGCGGGACGGCCAGTCGTGGAATTCCAGCGGCAGGGAATGGATCCACACCGCACGATTACCCGACTTTTTGACCAGATAGACGTGGCGCAGGAATTTGAGGGCCGCCGCGCGCATCTTGGATGCATCGTCGAGCGTCGTGGCGTTCGGCCGGTCGCTCCAGGCCTTGACCGCCTGCAGAATGCCGCGGCTTTCCGAGATCGCCTGATGCCCAATGAACTTGGCAGCACCCTGGGTCGTCTTCTTGCGAAGCTTCTGGAGACTTTCGGCATGGCCGACATCGAAGCCGGTCAGGCTCATCAGGCTATAGAGCGAAGCGACGAGATCCTGCCACTCGGGGTCGAAGGCGCCCTTGTTCTTCAGCCAAGCCCGCGCATATTCGTATTCAACCTTGAATTTCTTGTCCCAGTCCACGCTACCCCCGCTCTCTCGGGACGAGGCCCCCGACAGCGGACGAGCTTATGCGACCGTCACACACCACTCAAGCGCGCTTGCACAACCCGGATGGGCGCAAAGCACGAGCATGCCGAGATCGAGCGTCTGGCACCGTCGTCGGGCATCAATAGGCGCCCGATTTCCTGAGGACCGCCGGCAAGGTCTTGAGCATGATCAACAGGTCGAACTTCAGCGACCAGTTCAATACGTACCGCGCGTCGAACGCCACGCGCTCGTCATACGTCACATCGTTCCGACCGCTGATCTGCCACAAGCCGGTGATACCGGGCCGGACGAGATAGTAGAGGTCGATGTCCTCGCGATAGCGCTCGATCTCCGCTTCGACGATCGGACGGGGACCGACAAAGCTCATCTCGCCGCGCAGCACGTTCAGTAGCTGGGGCAACTCGTCGAGACTGCTGGAGCGCAGGAAGCGGCCGAGCTTGGTGATCCGCGGATCGTCCTTCAGTTTGAAATCGCACGCCCACTCGCGCGCCGCCTCGGGATCTCGCGCCAGGAGATCGGCCAGAACCTTGTCGGCATTATGGACCATCGAGCGGAACTTCAGGCACCGGAACGGCCGGCCGCCACGGCCGACCCGCACCTGGCCGTAGAAGGTCGGCCCGCCGTCCATCCGGATGACGAATGCGAAGATCAGGAACAGCGGCAGCAGACCCGACAGCAAGACGAGGGCGAGAAGGATCTCGCAGGCGCGCTTGATCCGGAGCCTGATCGCCTGGTCCAGCCGTGTCAGGCCCAATTCGAGCGACAGTCCCTGGCCCAGGGCATAGCGTCGTCCGGCAAAGCGCCGATTCGACGCTTCGGCCTGAATGGCACCGAACGGCATGCGGAATTGGACGAGATCGCGCAGGATTTCCTTTTGGGCGATCGCGGCATCGCCGTTGCCGGCCAGCAGGACGAAATCGACGTCCGCCCGGCGCAGATGTTCCTGGAGGGCGCGACGACCCTCCAATTCCGTCCCGGCCGACGGCTCGATCCAGTGAACGATCTCGACGCCGAGCGACCGGTCCGAGTGCAGCGCATCGCTCACCCGCGCCCGGAGGCTTTCCGGGCCGACGACCAGGGTTCGCAAGCGCCAGCGCCCCAGGCGGAGCAGAATCGATCGGGCCGTTTCGCGCACCACTCGTAAAAATACGGCGATCGAAAACCAGACGACGACGGATTCCCAGAGGAAGCGTGCCGTGAACCGATCGGAGAAGCCCGACAGCATCAAACTGAGACCGAAGGCACCGAGGCAGCCGATGAGGACGACCCGGACTTCGGCCCGGCTCGTCGCGCGCGAAGTATAGCGGCCGCAGGCGGCGTAGTAGCAGAGCATCGACGCGGCAGAGGCGTAGATGAACCAGTGGTTCCAGCCGGACAGTTCGGCCGTCAGCGACCGGCCCGGCCCGGCGAACCAGGACAGGACCAGCAGACCGGCACAGGCGATGGCGATCACGTCGGCGAAAAGCAGCCAGTAGACGTTGCCCGCAGACTTATGGTGGACCGCTGCCATCCGGGCATTGATCACCCTATAGTTTAGGGAAACATCAAGATCCATTATTGAAACACACCTATAACGCGATACCGCCGACGGCAGTTGCAGTCTTCAAATCCGTCCGCCTGACCGAGGGTCAATCAAAAATACCCAGATCCGGTGTCGACAGGCTTATCACGTATCAATTCAGACAAATTACGGCAATTTTAGGAACTTACTCGAAATAAATTTAGTGAACCAGAAATCTGAACAGAAAAATTGTGAAGTTTTTATCTTACGAAACAGCAAAGTTCAAACATGACACTCTCAAGCCAGGGCGCCCCGTCCGTCATCGAAACAACTCTGCCTGGTTCGGAAGATCCGGACCCTGCTCCGTGCAAGCACATCATGAAAAGCCCAGCGCGAGGAGTGAGGCGCTACACAGGTACCGAACAAAGGCATTACGCCAAAGGTGCTTAGCCAGCTATGCGACGAAAGGACTGGCGATTCAGCCGGTCGATCTTGGTCGAAGGCTAGCCCGCGACAGATCGACTGGAAAGGACAGTCAGGCAGAAATGCGCGCGCTCAGCGAAACTTTGTCGCGACCTGTGGCCATCCGGCCATGGAATTTCGGCTTTCCTGGTTTGGGGCAACCGCGCCCCGGGGGATCAACACCGCAGCCGGCAGGAACGATCCGTCAAATCGCGGTGGAAAGATGACCCATCAATACCCCGACCAGCAATTCGCACCCCTGCCGGTCATCCGCATCGAATCGACCCGGCCGCGGACTGTCGAGATCGAGGACTCCCACGACGGCGCCATCACGAACGAGCGGCACGACGAGTTCCGAGCGGGACGCCGCATCGCATGCGATATGGCCAGGAAAGGCGTGAACGTCATCGACGATGACGCTCGACGCCCGTTCCACGGCGGTGCCGCAGACGCCCCTGCCGACCGGGATGCGGACGCAGGCTGGCTTGCCCTGGAAGGGCCCCAGCACCAGCTCGCCGCCCCGCATCAGATAGAAGCCGGCCCAGTTGAGTTCGTCCAGCCCATCCATGACGAGCGCCGATGCATTGGCGAGATTGGCGATCGGATCCGGCTCGCCCGCCAGCAAGGCTTCGAGCGCTTCGGCCAGTTCGGCGTAGAGCTCGCTCTTGGTGAGCGCGGTGGAGCTCTTGGCGACGTACATCGTGATCTTCCTTTCGGCGGCTGCGTCATCCCGCGGCAATCTGGCGCCCCATCATCATAGCCGCTGCCTTTTCGGCGATCATGATCGTCGGGGCGTTGGTGTTGCCGCCGACGAGCCGCGGCATGACCGACGCGTCGACCACGCGCAGCCCATCGATGCCGCGCACCCGGAGCGACGGATCGACCACCGCATCGGCGTCGTCGCCCATCCGGCACGTCCCGACCGGGTGATAGATCGTCTCGCCGGCGAGCGCAATCAAGCGATCGAGATCTTCGTCCTCGACTGCGTCGGGTCCGGGGACCAGTTCCGCTCCGCGATAGAGCATCAGGGCCGGTCGCTCCAGGATGTCGCGAACCAGCCGGACACCGGCGCGCATGACCGTCCGGTCCGTCTCCGTCGCCAGATAGTTCGCGTGGATGTGCGGCGGCACCGCCGGATCGGCCGATGCGAGCGTGATCCGGCCGCGGCTTTCGGGTCGAAGCTGGCAGACGTGGCAGCTATAGCCATGGCGGTCCGGCCTGATGCGGCCGTGATCGCGCAGGCGCGTCGCCATGAAATGCAGCTGGATATCGGGTCGCGACAGCGCGCGATCCGTCTTTAGGAAGCCGCCGACCGGCACGATCGGCGCCGCACCCAGCCCGGTCCGCCCGGTCAGATAGTCGAATGCCACTCTCAGCCGGCCAAGCGGCGACAGCTCGCGATAGATCGTCACCGGTCGTCGCGACTCGTATTGCACGATCAGGTCGTAATGGTCCTGTAGATTGGCGCCGACCGCCGGGCGGTCGAGCACGACCGCGATGCCGTGCCCGCGCAGCGCATCGGCCGGCCCGATGCCGGACAGCATCAGGATCTGCGGGGAATTGACCGTGCCGCCGCATACGACGACTTCCCGCACCGCGCGGACGCGCTTCGACCCCGCGCGGGTGTGGTAGTCGACGCCGACCGCCCGGCCCTGTTCGATCACCAGCCGGTGCACCATGGCTCCTGTGACGATCCGCAGATTGGGACGATCGCTGACGGGAGCAAGGTAGGCGACCGCGGCGCTGCAGCGGCGACCGTCGAGGATCGTCGATTCGTACCAGCCGAGACCCTCCTGGTCCGCCCCGTTGAAGTCCTCGTTGATGCGCTGCCCGGCCTCGCGTCCAGCCGCCAAAAACGCCTCCAGCAAGGGTTGGCCGCGTGGGCCCGGCGTGACGGCGAGCGGCCCGGCCTCGCCATGCAGTCCGCCTGGCCCCGGGCCGGCCAGTCGGCGCTCCGACCGGATGAAATAGGGCAGCACGTCCGCCCAGGACCAACCGCTGCAGCCGAGCGTGGCCCATTCGTCATAATCGGCCGGATGACCGCGGACATAGAGCATGGCGTTGAGCGAGGACGAACCGCCCAGCACCTTGCCGCGCGGCCAATAAAGCCGGCGTCCGCCGCAATGCGGCTCGGGTTCGGTCTGATACGCCCAATTGACCCAGCGGTGCTTCAATAGCTCGACCAAGCCGCCCGGCATGTGGATCAGCGGGTTCCAGTCGCGCGGCCCCGCTTCCAGCAGCAGGACGGAGATATCGGGATCGGCGCTCAGCCGGTTGGCCAGCACGCAGCCGGCCGACCCGCCGCCGACGATGATATAGTCCGGCACCGCCAAGCCGATCTCCCGTTCGAGTGCGCCCGCTGTTGGGCGCGACCGATCCCGTCAGGCGTGCCGGGCGCCTTTGAGCGTCATCTCGGCGCCGGGAAAGTCCCGCATCACGATGCGACGCTCGACCTCTTCCTGCAAGCCGCGCTTCAGCCCCAGGGCGAAGAACAGTTCCGCCGTCAGGAAGATAGGCGAGACCACGGTCTGGAACAGGTTGGACAGGAGCGCCGGCTTGTTGCCCTCGAACCAATGCCCGATCAGCTGCACGATCCAGCCGGCGACGAAAAGGCCCGCGAAGATTTCGAGCGCCGGTGCGGTACCGAGCGCCGCGATCGATCCGGCCGCCCACACCAGCGGTACGAACAGGATGGCCATCGCAAGGCCGATCGCGAGGTCGAGCTTGATGTAATAGAGCGTCAGCACGACCGCCACGATCAGGGCAGGCGTGACACCGACAGGGCCGATCGCCACCGTCGCGAACGACAATGGGATCAAGGCGGCGAAGATGATCGTCGGCACGCCGACGAAATGGGTCAGCCGGTTGCGCAGATCCCGATGATAGCAGCCATAGAAGGCCATGTGTTCGGCAAGCGTCTTCATCGCACGGCTCCCAGAAGTGGCCCGCCGCTCGGACGCCGGAGCGGCCGGTCATGGCGCGATTGCAGGAAATCACGGGTAACGCCGGTCCAGAGCCCGCGCAGGGCGGCCTGGCCATCAGGGCTCTCGGCGAGCATCTCCTGCATCGCCATGCCGCGCAGCACGAACAGGGTCAGGGTCAGCAGATCGCCGCCGCCGGTCGCGTCCGGCGTGGCCGAACCCCAGGCGCCGCGGAAACTGTCGATCAATTCTACGAAGACCGGGTGCAGCCGGCCGGCAAGCGCGCGATCGGTGCGGCAGGCCACGACCAATTCGAACAGTACGTCGCGATGGCGGCCGCAGTAGAAGCGCTGCCAAACCTGCTCGATCAGGGACGTGAAGCGATCCTCCTGACCGTCGAGCGTCGCCGCAACCGCCCGGGCTGCGGCGGCGGCATCCGCCATCATCGCTTCGGCCGCGGCCGCGATCAGCTCCTGCTTGCTCGGGAAGTGATGGGCCCAGGCACCGCGCGACACGCCTGCCTGCTTGAGGATCACGCTCAACGAGGCGCCATGGAAACCGTGCGCCTGCAGGCAATCCAGCGTCGCCTCGATCAGCAGGGCCCGCATGTCACGGCTGCGCTCTTCCTGAGTCCGGCCCGGGCCTATGCCTGCTGTCGACATGACATTCTCGAAAAAGAAACCGACTGATTGGTTTGTATATTATCGGATCAAACGGTTCAAGAATTCATCGGTCATCCGGGAACCTGACCACCGACCGTTCGGGCAAGCCAGCTCCCGGGGCGCGTCAGCAGCGCGTCCCAGGTGCCCTGGTCGGTGACGCGACCCGCCTCGACGACGATGATATGGTCGGCCTGACGGATCGTCTCCAGCCGGTGGGCGATCACGAGCATCGTCACGCTATGCTGAAGGCGATTGAGCGCGTCCTGGATCAGGCGTTCGTTCGCATTGTCCAGGTGGCTCGTCGCTTCGTCGAGGACGAGGAAGCTGGGGTCGCGCAGTAGCGCCCGCGCCAGCGCGACGCGCTGCCGCTCACCGCCTGAAAGATGGGATCCACGGTCGCCGAGCACGGTGTCGATGCCTTCAGGCAGGCGATCGACCGTCTCGTCGAGCGCCGCCGTCTGCAACGCGTGACGCAGCGCCGCCTCGTCCGCGTCGGGCCGGGCCCAAAGCAGATTGGCCCGCAAGCTGTCGTGGAACAGCACGTCGGACTGCGGCACATAGGCCGACCCCTGATGCCAGGCGGCCCGGGACGCCCCTTCGAGCGCAACGCCGCCCACCAGGATCCGGCCGCCGCTCGGCACCAGCAGCCCCAGCGCCAGATCCGCCACCGTGGACTTGCCGGCCCCGGACGGGCCGACGATCGCCGTGGTCCGACGATGTTCGAGCCGAAAGTCCATATCGCGGACCGCGGGCTCCGCCCGCCCGGGCCAGGTCAGCGACACGCCTTCGAAGACGATCGTCCCGGTCGGGCAGGCGATGCCGACCATGACCTTCGGCTCGGCCACGGCATCGAGCCGCCGGAACAGCTGTTCCGCCTCCGCCCAGGCCGCCAGGGCTTCCGCCGACATGTGGGCGTGCTGCAGCACCTCTGTCAGTGCCGGCACGAGGCGCGCGAAGACGGCGATCAGCACGAGCAGCGCCGGCCCCGCGGCGCCGAGCTTGGTCACCGAAATCCAGATCACGAGGGCCAGGCCCAGCAGGGCCGAAATCCGGAAGCCCGATCTGGCGAGTACGCGCTGCTGCCAGAGCCCGAGCCGCCGGGCCCGCAGGTCGTCCAGCGTGCGCACGAAATGATCGGTCAAGCCGCGCTCGGCGCCGTGGGCCTTGGCCAGCTTGATCGCCGCAATATGGTCGCTGACGATCGCCTGCACCGTGTGCTGGCCGCGCATGACCTCGCGTCCCTTGCGGAAGGCCCGGCGCAGCCGGACGACCTGGAACGGCATCAGGAGCAAGCCGACCCCGAGTGCTACCACACAGGGTCCGGGCGCCACCGCGACCGCGATCGCGATCTGGACGATCACCGCCAGCATCCGGGCGGCGAATTGAATGAGCGCGACCACCCCCTCCCCGGCACGCGTGAGCGTGTCGGAAATGACAGCGACCAGATCCGACGATCGTTCGCGCTGCAGCGCCATCCAGTCGGCGCCCATCGCGGCCGCCTGGAAGCGCCGGCGTAGCACCAGCATGAAGCGCTCCTGCAACGCCGGCGCTTCCATTTCGCGGAACGACGACAGCACCGTCACCACGATCGCGGCGGCGATCCACAATCCGATCAACCCGGTCTCGCCAATCCTGTTCTGCAGATCGAACAGGCCGAAGGACTGCAGGGTCCGCGACAAGGCGCCGGTCATGGCCGTCTGGCCGGTCAAGCCGGCGAGGGACAGCAACGGCGCCAGCATCAGCAGCAGGACGCCCTCGGCCAATGCCGCCACCGCCGACGCGACGATCGTCACGGCCACCCGGAGTCCCGCCTCGTCCCACAATGCCGAAAAATAAGTGCCGACGTTCCGCAAGGTCGTTTTCTGGGGGCGGATTTCGATGTCTCCCGCCCGAGTCCCGTCAGGCATTGTCGATGATATGTTCACGGGCTCGACGGAAGCCACGCGTCGGCCACCGGCGATTGGCACGGCACTGGTTGTAGATTCGCCGTCATCCTTGTCAAGCGATGGCGGCTCGTGCATGGAGGGCGCATGAAGCTGCTCCATATCACCTCGGCCTTTCCTCCCTCCATTGGCGGGGTCGAGACGTTCGTCGCCGATCTTTCGGCCTGGCAAGCCGCGAACGGTGTCTTCGCGACCGTGGTGGCGGGCAGCACCGACGGCGATGCGAGGGAGGAACACCACAACGGCGTCCCGCTGCATCGCCTGCCGTTCGTGGACGTGCTCGGCCGCCAGGACCTGGGCGACATCATGGCTCTGCGTCGCCGATTGGCGTCGTTCGTCGCCAGCCAGGCGCCCGATGTCATCCACCTGCACCCGGTCGCGGCGGAAATGATCTTCATGCGGGACGTCGCCAAGGCGGCCGCCGTCCCCGTCGTGACCACCCTGCACGTCGACATCGCCTGGCAGCCGGCCGCTTACCAGACCAACCTGCGCGGCTTGCTGGCACGATCCGACAGGATCGTCGCGGTGTCCCGGCCGATGCTGGAGAATGCGGCCCAGACCTTTCCCGACCTGGCCGGCCAGTTGCGCCTTGTTGAAAACGGCATGCCGTGGCGCGACCCGAGTGCGGACCAGGCCGAACCGGCGCATTTTCTCTACCTGGGTCGCCTGGCCGGAGAGAAGGGTGTCGACATTGCCCTGCGGGCGGTAGCGCTGCTGACCGATCGGATCCCTGCCCTGCACCTGACGATCGCCGGCGACGGGCCGGAACGCGCCGCACTCGAAGCCCTGACCGAAGCTCTCGGCCTCGGCGAACGGGTCAGCTTCCTGGGGCAGGTCGGACGCGATCGGATCTCCACCCTGATGGCACGGCACGTGGCACTGCTGGTGCCGTCGCGCTGGGAGGAACCGTTCGGCCTGGTCGCGATCGAGGCGGCGATGGCCGGTCGGCCCGCGATCGTCTCCATCTCGGGCGCGTTGCCGATCCTGGTCGAGCATGGCGTCACCGGACTGCATGTCGAACGCGACGATCCCGAGGCGTTGGCCGACGCGATGATCGGTCTGGTCCAGGCGCCTGCGCGGGCGGCGCTCATGGGGCGCGCCGCCGCCGGGCAGGCCGCCACCAAATGGTCCATCGCCCGGTGCGGCGAAGCCTACGGACGGATCTATGCCGAGGCGATCGGCGCGAAGCCAGGCGCCTAGCAGTAGCCAATTAGATCTTCAAAGGCACCGGGACACCGAGCGCGTCCCGAAGATAGCGGAGCGCCGCCAGCAGGGGTTCCCGCGGAACGCGGGCGCGCAACTCCGCGACGGTTGTCCATTCGTCGGACGACAGCAGCGACGCCAGCATCGCAGCATCGATCATCGCTGGAACATGGCTCGCTGCGATCGGAGGATAGCCGGTGATGCAGCAGCAGACGAACAGCAAGGGCGTCGACAGCAGGGACAAGCCACCGCTTCGGTCGGCGAGAAGTTCATCGACCATCGGGCTGCGGTCGGTCGGGAACAGCCGGTCGAGCAAAACGACCCGGGCGCCGCTGGCAGCCTTCAGCTCGAGGCCGCCCCCCAGCGTACGCTCCTGCACGAAGCCATCCGCCCTGCAAAGCGCCTGCAGTGCCGGAAGGGCCTGTGTCTCGGCGATGATCGTGACCGCCGTGATATGGCGCGCCTCCGCCTTCGGATAGGCGATCTGGGCCGTCGCGGCATCGCCGCCGAGCAGGCTCGACACGCCAGCGTCCTCCATCAGCCCGTTCAGCCGTTCGATGATCGCCAGATAGCGGGTCGTGCGCAGCGGTTCGACCATCTGGGTGAAGCCCAGCACCGCGCGCAAGGACGGCGGCGCCTTTTCGCCCCGCAATTCGATGGCATAGGCGAGGGCCGGAAGGTTCGATTTGAATGGATTGGGGTTGGCCCTGAGTGCGGCAAGGCCGCCGCCGAGTTCGAGCCAGCTCTCGAGATCCTGCGCTCCCGTCGGATTTCCCGGCAGGCACGCCCGGACGAAGACGGTATGCAACTCGCCCGGCCGACGTGGCGGCAGCCAGCGGCGAATCTCCGCTCGGACCGTCACTTGACGCCTGCCGACGGCGGTTTGGCGGCGCGCAGCTTGTCCCGGATGAGGTCGAGAAATTCGTCTCGCGCATCCTGTGAGGCCACCCGCGACAGGTTGGAATTATGGCGACGGCGCCGGACCATGGCGTCCGCCAGGACGTGCACACCGATGCCCTCGGCCTCCGCCCGCATGATCCAGCGGATCAGATCGGTATGCCGGCGGGTCGAATCGAACGGTCCAACCCGGTCGAACGTAGCCTTGGATGCCACCAGGGCGGAGGCGCAATAGCCGGGCAGCACCTTGGAAAAACGCGTTTCGGCGACCTGGGCCCGCTCCTCTTCGACCTCCTCCATCCAGAAGTTCTCGACGCCGCACACGCAGATGCCCGTGTTCGCGAGAGCCTCCAAGGCCTCAGCCTGCATTTGGAGCTTGCCGGGCACCCAGATGTCGTCGCAGTCGAGCAAGGCGACGAGATCACCCTGCGCCTCCGCGATCCCGGCATTCCGCGCGGATGCGGGCCCAAGCGCCGGCGTACGCAAAACCCGGACAGGCGTGCCGAACGCCTCCGCGACCTCTGCGCTGCGATCGGTTCCCCCATCGTCGACCACGATGATTTCGGAGGGGGGCCTGGTCTGACCGAGCGCACTTTCGATGGCTTGGGCCAGAAACCGCTCGCCGTTCCGCACAGGAATGACGCAGGTGATCGAAGCATTCGACATCGGGCAGGCTTAAATTTTCTTGGTCGGCAAACGGTCCGTCACCCGGGTCGGCAATTCCGGCATCGGCGGATCCAGCGCCAGCATCATCGCCATGTCGTCGAACTTGTCGATGCCTGGTTCCGCGTAAGGACCCCATCGCTCGGCAGAGGCTTGCAGCGCAGGCAAATCCGTTTCGGCCGGCATGGGTACGACGAGCTTTTCCGCGACCAATTGGCCCAGAAACGCGGATATCTGCGCAGGGGCCGTCGCCGGAACCTCGTCGAACGCGGCCTCGACGGCAGCGACCAGTCGCGGGAGATCGCCACCCTGGGCCAACACCTGCCAAATCACGACGGCACAGCCGGAAAAAGAGAAGTAGTCACCAGTGACCAGATTTATGGCGATTGCCTCCCTGTCCATGTTCTTGGAGGCAATGTTTTGTTCGTCCACCACATAGATATTCGACATTTACAATCGTGCCCAAAAAGAGAGAAACGTAAGCAATCGCAATCAGAAAGGATCCGATAGACCCTCGCGGATTTCATCCTGAAGGCCAAAATGCGCGAGCCGTTCAGTTACTTCAGCGTAGTTCTGGATACTTTCCTCGAGAGAGAGTGTTGAGAGGCGTCCCGCAGCCGGCGGAACCGCTATCGGATCGACGTCGAGGAATTTGAAAACGTTCGCACTCGCGGTGGGCCAGTCTCCCACCATCTCGCCATATTCGAGACGATGGACAGAATGCCCGGCGATCATTTCCCCAATCTTCGCATGCCAGCGTCGCATTCCGACAAAATATCGAACGACAGCCTGTGGATCGAGTGTGAGCGGACGGTCGACGTACCCTGCCTGCCTGCGTTCGTTTTGGTACACGCCGGTCTGCTGCGATTTGACCAGGGAGAGGTAGGATCGTAGCAGGGAATGCCTGACCAGGTGGATGATCGAGAGATCGGTATCGCGTTGCAAGAACGCGGCAAGTGTCTTGTTTTCCGGCACCAGAAGCTGGCCGTACAGGATTTTGAAGCCGACCGCCCTGATTAGGGGGGAGCGGCCGTTCCAGATGTGCGATGCCAGGAATTTGGGCCCGTCTTCACGGCAAAGTCGTTCGAGATGACGTTGACTGACGAACGCCGGCGCTTGCTCCTTGCCCCAGCCAATGAATGCGCCATTGAAGAGTTCGCCGTACGAGGCTATGGCCGGGTGCTGGGACAAGGTCCACACCAGCATGGTCGATCCGGAGCGGGGCGGTGCGACCACGATAAAACGCCGGTAGTCGAAGGTTTCAACGAATTTGCCGGTGAAAGGCAGGGCTTTTCTCACCGCATCGGCCACAAAAATCGCGCGATTGACTACCTTTATACCGCGCATGTCATAGACCCTTGATCCAAGCTCTTTGAGCTTGGTACTGACATTCGTGAAACAGCGCAACATTAAGGTATTGGTGAACGTCGCAATGATTTCCCAGGTACGCGGCGACACACAAATCCGCACGGTGGTCGATCTAATCGAAGATGAATTTACTCGGCAGCGCGGCCTCGACGCGCGTCCGGATTTGCGCGTTACCATTGATCTGGCGAGCCAGCCGGTTCAACTCGAGGTATATGGGCCGGTTCTTGCCGAACATCTGGGTGGGGTGTTCAATCATCTTGTCATAGACGCCGCAACGCCGCGACGCGCATTGTTCATCGAGTTGGCGACGCTTCACGAAGCCACCATCGAATTCCGGGAGAAATTGTCCGTGCCGCCCCCGGGCATAGTGGTCGCCGAACCACTGGGTCCTCTCATGGTGGAACTACATGCCGGATTGTCGGTGGCCACCGATCGCGCCGCGGCACGGGTCACCGCGCTCGCAGGCGCGATAGGCGATCTGCCGTCATCGCACCTCAGCCACCCTTTCGCCCATGTCTTCGGCTGGCTGGGTGCGCAGCGTCAGGCCTACATCACGCACGGCGCCGCCATCGGCCGTGACGGCCGCGGCCTGCTGTTCGCGGGCAGCGGCGGCCAGGGCAAGAGTACGACGGCACTCGCCTGCGCCGCCGCCGGCTGGGAATTCGCCGGCGACGATTTCATGATGCTGGACCGCACGGCGGCCGGCACCTACGCCGCCCATTCGCTCTATGCGACCGGCCGCCTGCATCCCGCCCAGGCGGCTCGCTTCCCCTCGCTCGTGGCGAATTGGGACAGCCTGCTCTCGCCCGAGGACAACAAGCTGACCTTGTTCCCTCGTGCCGGCGCCGTCTCGCTGGTGCGCCGCATGACGATCGAAGGGATCGTGCTGCCCATCGTCGGGCCGGACCAGGGCGAGATCACGCCGCTGCCCCGCGCCGCAGCGTTGCGGGCGCTGATGGCCGATTCGGTCCGGATCTATCCGTGGCTGACCCGCGAGCGCATGCAATTCTATGCGGAGGCCGTCGAAACGCTGCCTTGCTACAAGCTGACCGTCGGGCCGGACATCGCCGCGATTCCTGCCGCGGTCGGGCGCGCCCTCGATCGGGCGCTTCAGCGGTAGTATGGCTTCATGACAAAACGGGAAACCTTGCTGCCGAGCCCCGAGGAAGAGTTGCTGCTGCAAGCCGCGCTTGGCGACCGGCCGACGGCTCTCCCGGCCTGGGAAGCCTGGTGCAGCGCCTTCGACTACGACGACCTGAACAGCGGCACGCGTCGCCTGTTTCCGCTGTTGCATGCCAACCTCTCGGCATTCGGCATCGTCGATCGACGGCTCGCTCCGAAGGACGACAGCCAACGGCTCGGCTGGTACCGCAGCCAGCAATTGATGCAGCGGCTCCGCCGCGTGCTCTCATCCTTTTCGGACGCGGGCATCGAGACGATTCTGCTCAAGGGCCTGCCGCTGGCCTTCGCCTATTACGACCATCCGGATCACCGGCCGATCGGCGATCTCGACGTGATGGTCCGCCATCGGGACTGGCGGCGCGCCGTGGATATTCTGATCGCCACGGGCTGGCACACCGACGATCCGGAAATAGACCCGTTGCAACGCAGTGCGCATGCCATCGTATTCATCGATCGCCAGGGTTTCGAATTCGACCTGCATTCCTCGCCCTTTCAGGAATGCGTCGAACTGCCGAAACTGGAAGGCTTCTGGAACGCGGCAATCCCACTGGTACGGCCGGGCATCGTCTCCCTATCGCTGTGCGCGTCGGACCAGCTTCTGCATTGCCTGACCCACGGCCTGCGCCGGAACGAGGTATCGAGCGTCCGATGGGTGGCCGACGCCGTCATGATCCTGCGGCGCGAGCCGGAATTGGATTGGCAGCGATTGCTCGAGCAGAGCGCCATCTTGCGCCTGCGCCGGCCGGTCTCGACCGGCCTTGCCTATGTGGCGGCGCTCTTCCCCAACCTGGTGCCCGCGAAGATCCTCGGCGCGTTTGCCGGCCATACCGTCGGCTGGCTGGAGCATGTCGAGTGGCATGCCCGTAAGCACGAGCGGCTCACCGGCCCGGGATCGCGTCTGGGAGCGTTCTTTCGCCTGCACGGCCAGCGGCCGCTGCGCGATCAACTCGCGGCCTTGCCATCCTATCTCGCCGATACGTTCGGTACGCGATCGCGCGTCGAAACGGCGATTGCCTTAGGACGCAAAAGCTTGAAGGCGTTGAGAAAACGCTCCTAGCCTGCGGCCTCGGGCCGGACGCCAGGAGCAAGCTTGCGAACTGACGACCGCGCCGCCGGAAGAGCTTCTCTTTCGCGACAGGCAATTGCCCGCAACATTGAATGCGCAGTCGGCGTTCGTCGGAGATTTTTCTTTCTGCAAATTAAATTAGCAATTTTTCTCATTAAATAATTTTATTTGTAAAATAAATAAAAATCGATACTTTGGCCGAATAAATCTCAGTATCGCTGCATTTACTATGATCATCCTTCGAGCGGCGAAATTGATGCCTCTGCGATTCCAATATACTGACGTGGAGATTGCGAGATGCTTCAGATCTCTCGGGAGGAAAATCAAGAATGCGCAGAAAAACTGTATTTCCCTGAATGGTTTGACTCGAATATCAAAATTTCCGCCGAGGAAATGCACAAGCTTCCTGCGCGGCGCCCGATCGATCCAGAAAACATCACGCTCGCTCTCGACAGCGTCAATCTGCTGTGCGAGGCGTGTCAGTCCTTTGGCGTTTCACCAATCTTCCGCAGCCACGCAGCCTCGCTGACCGCGGCGGAAAAACAGCGCATCGTAGCGCCAGCCATGGTGCAGAAGACCGTCACACTGCGTATTGGCGGCATGACGGTGCTCTGTACCGCCATTGGCGATCCAATTCTCCGCCGGGCGGATGCCCGAGAAATCGGAGGACACTTGGGCCTCAGCCGATCGGCGATGAAGAGCCTGCATATAAACCCCGTGGACTTCGATCCGTTGAGCCAGTTGGGGCTGCCCCAGGGCATGGTATCGCCATTCTTGCCGCCCGGGCGCCGGACTCTTTTGAAGGCAGTCGTTCTGATCGATTCCATCGAAGATGGACCAGAGACCGATGGTCTCGTGGCAGTGTCCTTGTCGCTGAACTGGAGCCTTCTGATCGATGCGAAGCGCTTCGGTCTCATTTTGCGGCAATATGCCAAGCACGCCTACCCTTGGATGCCGCTGATCGATTTGCGCTGCCGACACTGAAGCTTGCCTCGTGTTCGTCAGTCCGCTGACTTCTTGTCTCGCATGATGCGCGATTTCTCGCGATTCCAGTCGCGGGTCTTTTCCGCCTCGCGCTTGTCGTGCTTCGCCTTGCCGCGGGCCAGACCCAGTTCGACCTTGGCGCGCCCGGTCTTGTTGAAATAGATCGACAGCGGCACGAGCGTGACGCCGTCGCGCTTGATCGTGCCCAGCAGCTTGTTCACTTCCTTGCGATGAAGCAGCAGCTTGCGAGCCCGGCGCGGCTCGTGGTTGAAGCGCGACGCGCCCTCATATTCGGGAATGTGCGAGTTCACCAGGAAGATCTCGCCGTTCTCTTCGCGCGCGAAGGATTCGACGATGCTGGCATGGCCTTTGCGCAGGGATTTGACCTCGGTACCGACCAGCACGATGCCGCACTCGAGCGTATCGTCGATGAAATAGTCGTGCCGCGCCTTGCGATTCTGGGCGACGAACTTGTCTGTCGGACGCAACGCCACGGGACCGTTCCTAACTCTGCTCTACGCTCTACGCTTCAATTCAGCAGTCCGGCCTGGCGCATCGCCGTCTCGACACGCGTCTTGGCGGCCGCCGAGATTTCGACCAGAGGCAGACGCACGCTGGGCGCGCTACGGCCGAGCAGCGAGGCCGCATACTTGACCGGGCCGGGACTGCTTTCGCAGAACATCGCGTCATGGACCGGCGCCAGCCGCTGGTTGATCCGCGCCGCCGTGGCGAAATCGCCGGCGTCCCACGCGCGATGCATCAGGACCAGGTCGCCGGGCGCGATATTGGCGGTCACCGAAATGCAGCCGTGGCCGCCCTGGGCCCGATGGGGCAAGGCCGTGATGTCTTCGCCCGTCAGCTGCCAGAACGGCGTCCGCACGGCAAGCGTGGTACGGATCGGGCGGGCGAGATCGGCGGTGGCATCCTTGACGCCGGCGATGCGCGGCAGTTCGGCCAGGCGCGCCATGGTCTCGACCGACATGTCGGCCGCGGAACGTGCCGGCACGTTGTAGATGATCAGCGGCAAGTCGGTTGCATCGTGCAACGCCCGGTAATGCTGGTAGAGGCCTTCCTGGGTCGGGCGATTGTAATAAGGCACGACGACGAGCGCCGCATCCGCGCCGGCCTTCTGGGCGTGAAGCGTCAGCTCGATCGCTTCGGCCGTCGAATTGGACCCGGTGCCCGCCATCACGACGGCCTTGCCCTTGGCGACCTCGATACAGAGTTCGACCACGCGGCGATGCTCGTCATGGCTCATGGTCGCCGATTCGCCCGTGGTGCCGCACGGCACCAGGCCTTGGGTTCCCTCGGCGACCTGCCAGGCGACCAGATCCTGGAAGGCGCGCTCGTCCACTTTGCCGTCGGCCGAGAACGGAGTGATCAGCGCGACGTAGGATCCGGTGAATTGCATGGTCATTCCTCCAGGCCTGCCGACGGTGTCCCGTGATCTGGGACCCGGCCTTCGGGCGGCCGCCTCTCTTCGGTCCGACCATAGCGAGCAGGGCTGGCGCCCGCAACAAACCCTGCAGATGCCGTGCCCTGCCCTGTCCGCGGCGCATCGCGCGGCCGAACGAAACCCGTGCCGCGCCCCCAAGGTCGCTTGGCGCCGCCCCCCGTTCACCGGTAGGATGCCGTCCTCTCAGGGGAGTGTTCCTTGTTCGACGACATGAAGAGCGGCGCGCGTCGGTGCCGCAGGACCAGAGGCCGCGTGTTCGACAAGTCAATTGCCCGCGGTGCCTCGCTGCTGGCGCTCGGGTTCGCGGCCCTGCTGATCGGAACGAGTCTGCCCGTCCGGGCGGCAGAACCCCTGTCGGCCCGCGATCTGCCGGTGACGCGCCAGGCGTTCGACCTCATGGACCGCGGTCAGTGGGCGCGCGCCGAGAGTCTGGCGCAGACGGCCAGCGATCCTCTGCCGGCGAAGATCATCCTCTGGCTCGATCTGCAGCGCAGCCAGGCCGGCCACGGCTTTGCCGAGATCGCGCAGTTCATCGAGCAGCATCCGGATTGGCCTCGCCAGTCGACGCTGCGGCTGCGGGCCGAAGAGACGATCGACCAGGTACCCGAGGCGACGCTGCGCGCGTGGTTCACCCATCACAAACCGGCCAGCCCCTTCGCCAAGCTGAAGGAGGCCGAGTTGATGGTCGCCGGCGGCGATCCTGGTGCCTACGCCGCACGCCTGCGCGACATCTGGATCGCCGGCGATTTCTCGCCCCCCGAAGAACGGATCGTACTCGCCCGCTATGGCGACAAATTCACGGCCGACGATGAGGCGCGACGGCTCGACCGGCTGATCTGGGACGGCAAGGCCGAGGAGGCAACCCGCCAGCTCGCGCGCGTATCGCCGGACTGGCGGCTGCTGGGCGAAGCGCGCCTGAGGCTCTCCAGCTCGGCCAAGAACGCCGAATCCCTGGTCGCCAAGGTGCCGGCGAACCTGCAGAACGATCCGGGATTGCTGTTCGCGCGCATGAAATGGCGTCGCCAGCACGATATGGACGACCAGGCGCTGGCGATTCTGCTGCAGCCGCCCAAGGACCTGGGGCGCCCGGAGCTGTGGTGGCCCGAGCGTCAGGTCTTGGCGCGCCATCTGCTGGCCGCCAACGACGTGCAGCGCGCCTATCGCGTCATCGCCGACCATCGCATGCAGGACGGCACCAACCTGGCCGAGGCGGAATTCACCGCCGGGTGGATCTCACTGCGCTTCCTGCATGATCCGCAGCACGCCTACGAGCATTTCCAGCGGCTCTATGCGGCCGCCAAGCTGCCGTTGACCATCTCGCGCGGTGCCTACTGGGCCGGCCGGGCCGCCGATGGGCTGGGCCGCACCCAAGAGGCGCTCGACTGGTACGGCAAGGCGGCGGTGTTTCCGACGACCTATTACGGTCAGCTGGCGAGCGCGGTGCCCGGCGTGGCACCCCCGCCGAAGCCGGTGCCGGAACCCAAGGCTACGTCGGCCCAGGCCGCTGCTTTCAACAAGAAGGATCTGGTGCGCGCCATCCGCATCCTCGCGGCGGCCGACGAAGAGGATTACATCAAGCCTTTCCTCGCCAGCCTGTCGGAAAATGCCGAAGGACCGACCGACCATGCCCTGGTCGCCGACCTGGCCGAGGAGATCGGGCGCCCCGACCTGGGCGTGGCCGCGGCCAAGCGCGCCAGCTACAATGGCGTCTCCCTGCTGCGCGCCGGCTACCCGCTGGTGCCGATGCCTCGCAATGCCGGTGCCGAGCAAGCCCTGCTGCTGGCGCTCACGCGCCAGGAAAGCGCGTTCGACACCCGCGCCCTGTCGCCGACCGGCGCGCGCGGCCTGATGCAGCTGATGCCTGCAACGGCAAGCCAGGTCGCGAAGTCCCTGGAATTGCCCTATGCCGAGCGCAAGCTGAGCACCGATGGCGTCTATAACGTTACGCTGGGCCAGGCCTATCTCGACTCGCTGATCTCGCAGTTCAACGGATCCTACGTGCTGGCGGTCGCGGCCTACAATGCCGGGCCGGGGCGCGTCCGGCAGTGGCTCGATACCAATGGCGATCCGCGTTCCCCCGACGTCGACGCGATCGACTGGGTCGAGGAAATCCCGTTCAGCGAGACCCGCAACTACGTGCAGCGGGTGCTGGAGAACCTGCAGGTTTATCGTCTGCGGATCGGCAACCGGGCACTCGCCTTCTCGCTCGAGGCCGATCTGCGGCGCTGAGCAGGACCGCCTGTCTTGTTCTAACTGTGCGCCGGCGTCGGCAGATGTCCGCGCGGTCGCGATCGGATGAACAGAAAGAGCGCCACCAGGCATCCCACCGTCAGAATCTCGATGAAGAGATAATAGCCGATCATTTCCGTGGGGTTGGGCCACACCGGTGCCGGCAGGGTGATGCCGATGCCCGACAGGAGCGGCGCCTCGTTCAGCTTCGTTCCGAATTCGGTTTCGGCCGTCAGCAGCTGGGCGATCAGACGATCCCGAATGGCCAGCGAGCCGGCCTCCCCTGCGCGTGTGCGCAGGAACTTGTCCATGGTCGTGATGTCGTCGGTCAGTTCCCGCAGCAGAAAGCGATTGCTGTCCTGTTCGACCACATCCGCCAAGACCTGGGCCGCATGGGCGGTCTTTGCCTGGGTGATGAGCTTCAGCGTCGGCTCTCTCGTCTGCCTCTCGCCAAGGATCCTGACGATGCGGAAATGATCCTGTAGTGCCGCGCGGACCAGCGACCCGTCCCGTTTCCCCGGAGCGCTGGCGGCGGCGCAGACCGCATCCTCGAGCAACTCGGTGCAGGCCACACCCGCCGATGCCAGATCGCCCAGCATCGCGAGCGCCGCATCGTCGGTCCGAAGAATGGAAAACAGCCGCTTCGGCAAGGCCGGTGCACCGAGCGCCACCAGCCGGTCGCTGAGCGTCAGTCTGGGTGCCTCGCGCACGATCAGCAAACGTTCGGTTCCATAAACGATCGGGCTGGACCACACGGCCCACAGGGGCAGGACCAAGGCCGCGATCGATAGGAGGGCGATTGCGGCGGCGCCCTGCAGGAGGTCCCACCTTCGCTGCCGCAGATACCAGGCCCGTAGCCGCCGTCTCCAGTTCACCCGGGACAATGTCTGCCCCGCCGTGCCGGCTGCGAGGCAAAGGCCGAGCGCGCACAGCGAAGCGGAGGAACCAATTTCGTCCTGGCTCATCCAGTCCAGAACGCCGCCGATCCAGCAAAGCAGCGCCATCTCCTTGCCCGACCGGTTGATCCCCGATCGCAGCGCCACGACCAACGGGTATGCGGCGAACGCCCCAAAGCACAGCAGCACTGGGAGCCCCATTTCGGCGGCGAGGCGTGCCGGCAGATTGGAGGTATTTTCCCGGATGCTCGAGATGATCTCGACTTCCGTCGACGCTTCCGGAGAAGGAAGAACGAAATTCGGAATGTAGGTCGGATAGTAAGAGGTGAAATTTCCGAGACCGACACCGTAGACGGGGTGATCGAGGAACATCCTGATGGCCGCGACGGCCGCCCCCGACCGGCTGGCCGAAGACTGGTCCGTACCGATGTCGAATACGTTGATATAGTCCCAGAAATAATAGACCGCGCCGCCGAAAATGAGGACGACGATCAACGCTTGAATGAAATTTCCACTCAGCAGTCGCCTGCTGATGATCCCGCGATAGACCGTCAAAACGCCGACCTGGAGCCCGAGCAGGACGATGAAGGTCCGCGCGAAAGACATGATGGCGCAGGCAATCACCAAAATTCCGACGAACCGGGCACAGATTTGCAGCGTTCGACCGCACCGCTCCCTGTCGGCCAGGAAAAGCACCGGCCAGGCAAACGCACACCAGCTGCCGAAATGCGACGGCTCGCTGTTCAACCCCGACGGACGAGCCGTCGTCGCCTTCGCGATCGCATCCACGAACAAGCGGGGCACGAGTTCGACCCTGGTGGCCACCCTGACGAAATCGTTCAGGAAAAACAGGCTATGGACGAAGCACACAATCGTCATCGCCAAGATGAAGAAAGCGAATCCCCGTCCGAAGACATCTATCTTGTCGAGGACGGTCGCCCAGAGCACGACGGCAAACAGGCTCCAGAACAGCATGAGAGCCTGCAAGCCCCATGACATCATCGGGTCGCGCCATTGCCAGATCAGTTTGTCGGTATCGATGAACAGATATCCGTTCAATATCGAAAAGAAAGAGAACGCCAATAATATGGCGATGAATTTATCCGAGATCGTCGGGACGATTTTCCCACTGAAGACCGCATAGGCAATCGGCAGAAAGAATATGTTGACCGGCCTCGAGCCAAATTCTCGCAGGACTATCGTTCCGATCGTGAAATTCGTGATCGGCAACACCAGGAGACAGGCAAACAGATACCAGCCGAACGGCGCTCGAAAACTCGCCGCAGGGATCAGGCGCCCGGCGTCACCGCCGATAGTATCGGCTGATCTCACCATGCCATTGCTGGTCACGAGGGTTACGCGCCGATTTGCTCGTCGGCATACGCCGGCGCGATGGCGACTCGCTGGCGACGCCCTCTGATCCGCAACGAGACGAGGACGCCTAAAGCCAGTCCAAGCCCCCAGGCGATCAGCAGCCAGCGCATCGGGGCGGGCGATACCGGCGCGCCGGAGAGCGTGGGACCGCTCGACAATTCGGCCGCGAACGGCAGGCCCGCCTGGGCCAGAACCGCCTGGACCTCCTGGTCCTGTTCGGTCTCGATCAGGGACTTGCGCACGGCCTCGCTGGACGTCCCGTCGAGGCGCTTGCGCAAATAGGCCGCATAGTCGATGTATTGCTTGATCTTGGTGTTCCGCAGCCGCTCGTCGTCCGCGTGATAGAGCCAAACCAGCAGATCCTTGGCGACATCGGGATCCCGATGCCGCACCGAAATCTGATAGAGCCCCGTCGTCGCCAACTGGCGGATATCGACGATGTTGCTGATGTAGCCTGCGGTCGCCCGGCGGTCGTCGATCGGAAAATCCACACCCAACATGGAAAAAAGCCGGTGCTTCAACTTCGAAAGCACCCCGGTAGAGGGCCGAATGCTTTTGGTCGCCGGGTCCCATGCCGGACCGAGGACGCGGCTATGGAAGTTCGGCTGGGCCGATATGTCGTCGATGACCGCCTCGGACGTCAACAAAGCCCGGAAGATGGTGAAGTCGTCCGCGCTGCCGCCCCGTCCGAACCCGCCGGTCAGGGCGCTGAGAGCGGCACCGGCATTCCCGCCGCCGAGCTGCAGCCCCTGGGATCGCGTGGCTGCTTGCGTGGGCCCGACGACGATATTCGCCTCGTACATCGGCACGGTGTGTGAAACGACGATTGCCCAGATCCCGGTAGCAACCAGAACGCCGCCCAGAGGCCCCCACAGGTATCCAGCTCTAAAAGGAATTCGACGGCTCCGAAACGGCGGTTGTTTGACGGGACCGTCGGGACCGCTGCCAAAGCAGGCAGCGGAACACCCTTAACAAGCCCCATGACATGTGCCGGCGACCGTAAGGGGCAAGCAGAGAAAATGCAAGCCGACCCGGCCGGCCCCTGAGGCTGGTCTGGGCGAACGAGCTGAACGCGACGCATAGCTCACACTTGGAGAAGCCTCAGCGACGCCGGGCGTTCTGATGATAGTGGGAGATGGATTTTGCGCCCGTCCCGGCGCGGGTGTCGTCGCGGCAAATCGCTGCGGCAGCCGATCGACAGGATCGAAGGTAAAAGAGATTTCGACCATGAAAGACCTTCGGATCCTGATCTATGTCGAGGATATTCCCGTCGGACAGAACACGGTCGCTCACGGCCTGCACCGCGCGGCAGGCCCCATCTTGAAGTCGGTTCAAGGCGATGTGGAAAAGATCGCAATCTATCCGACCCATGCCTGGTTTCCGCGCCACGATTTCGACCTGGATCTGGTCGATAGCTGCCTGACCCTGGGGCTCTGGGCGACATTTTTGTCCAAACTGTCGAGGCGTCTCCCGTTTTTGCGCAGGTTCCTGGGAACAACGGTTCCGCTGCGCTCGCTGGCGTTCCGACTGCGACGTTCGAAAGCCGATATCATCCTGGCCATCGTCGGATCCAGCGCCGAGACGATCGAGCGGGCCGCTCTGCTCTCCAGGCTGCTCGGCAAGCCCTACGCGCTCTATCTGGTCGACGACTTCCTTCTGCCCCTTCGCCTGGCAGGTCAGGCTGAAGCGGCGATCGATCTCGTCCGGAAATCTGCGACAAGGTGCCTTCGAGGCGCACGGAGAATCTTCACCATCACAGATGGGCTCGGGGAACTGATCACGACGGAATATGGCGTCGCTTCCACCACGCTCCATCTCGCGTTCGAAGCCCAGCAGCGTCAGCAGCGGCCGGTAAAGCCGCAGATCTTCTATCTGGGCAGTGTCAATTTCCTCTATGCCGACGGGTTGAAGGCGCTGTTCGTCATCATCGAAAGTCTACGACGGGAACTGCGCGTGGATCTGACGCTGCGCATGACGGCACAGGCTGGTGCCGCGCGCGCGATCCTGGGCGAATTGCCCGACTTCGTCGTCGCCGCCCCGATACCGGACGGCCAGATGCTGGGCCAGGAACTCGCCACCAGCCTGTTCGCCTATCTGCCCTACTCCTTCGCGTCCGAGCATCGCCAGATGATTTCCAGTTCGTTCCCCTCCAAGACGCTCGAGTATTTTGCCCAGGCCAGAAGCATCGTCGTCCATGGACCGGTTTACGGCACCTCGACGGAGTATTTCCGGAAATACGAACTGCCGACCGTGACGGAAACCCTGGAGGATCTCGAACGAGTGGTACGCGATCATCTCGACGTAGCGCCAGATCATGGCGCGCTCTATGCCGGCGCCTTGGAGCGCAATCACTCGGTCGCGGCGGCCGGCAACACCATCCGTTCCGGCTTGAGACTCAGTCTGGCCGAATGAGGACCATGGCTTGGCGCTTCGATCAATGATCCGGCCTGACGCCAGCCTGTTCGACGGCGAGGGCGAGCAAGGCGCCAAACGCTGCCTCGCTGGTATGCCGCGCCGCGGTCTCCCGGGCGTTTTCGCTCATCGTCCGGGCCAATTCATCGTCGAGCAAAAGCTGGCGGATGCGTTCGACCGCGGCTGACTCGTCGTTCCTCTCGATGACGAAACCGTTCGAGCCATTGAGCATGTAGGCTGAGGGGCCGCCGCACTCGAACACGATCGCCGGAAGGCCCCGCGCCATGCCTTCGAGCGGCGGCAGCCCGAAGCCTTCGCGATGGCTGGTGAAAAGCGTGGCCCGTGCACGATCGAAGGCCCGGATCAAAGCGTGTTCGTCGGCCGGCCGCTCGCAGGTGAAGCCCATCGCCTGCAGACGCGCCAGCGACTCTGGATTTTGCCCGACCGCCAATATCTTGATGGCACCATAACGTTGCCGATACAGATCGAGAACTCGGACCAGCCGATCCAGCCCTTTCCAAGGCTCGTGGCGCGGAAACACGATCAGATCGAATTCCTTCCCGCCGACACGGCTTTCGAACTCCAGGAACGAGCGAGAGACGCCGAGATTGATCTGCGAGAACACCGCGCGCCGGCGGACCGCCAGTTCCTTCGCTAGATAGGTGTTCGCCGCGACGATGAACCGACTGCGATAGCTCCACTCGCAAAGCGCGTTCAGAACCTTGCCGAAAATCCCGCTGTATTTCGATTCGATATCCTGGACGAAATACAGGTAATTCTTCCCGAAGATGTGCTTCGTCAGTAGAACCGGGAAAAGCGTCACAAAAAAATTTGCGATAAGCACCCGCCCGCGCATGAAGAAGGGTGCCAAGATCAAGAACAGGAAATAGTTCAGGTATTTATTATCTAACGGAAACCTGATCTCCGAGATATCGAGATCCGGATGGAATTCGTATTTCTTTCCGATCCGCCCCTTCGGAAGCGAAATCCTGACGGAATATCCAGCGGTGGCGGCATAGTTGGCGAACTCGACCAGAATGCGCGTGCCGCCGTGCTGGGAGAGCGCGATCACCGGGATCTCGATATCGATCGGCTGGTCGCGAGAGCCTGTACCGCGCATTTCAGCTCCAGGCGCGCAGCGCTGCCCTGATGACGGCTTTGGTCACGAGCTTGCCGTAGGAGAAGTTGGCCCAGATCTTGCCGAACCCCATGTCGATCAGGTTCTTCTTGACCTCTCTGAAGCCGTCGAACATCCGGCGATCGCTCAGCCCGCCCAAACTATAGTCGGCAACGACCGTATCGATCGTGGAGAATGCCGACGCGCCGAATTGCTTGAAGATCTTCAGAAAGAACAGGTGATCCATCGCGATGCGCCGGGCGACGTCGTAGCCGCCGACGGCTTCCCAGGCACCCTTGCGGACGATGCACCCCATGTGCGGGACCGACATCTTCTCGCGAAGCTTGAGCGGTTCCGGTCGAAAGAGCCGGAACAGCTTGTCGCCATCCATCACGCGCACCTGGCCGCAGACGACCTGGCCGTCCGGTGTCGCAGCCCGCGCGAGCAGCTCCAGCGCGCCTGGCATCAGGCGATCGTCCGCGTGCAGCAGATAGTGGAACTCCCCGGTCGAGAGCGCGATGCCCTTGTTCATGGCGTCGGATATCCCGTCATCCCGTTCGCTGACGAAGCGATCGATCGAGGCGGAATAGCGTTCGATGACGTCGAGCGTGCCGTCGGTCGAGCCGCCATCGACAACCACATATTCCAGGTTCGGATAGTCGGACGCGAGGACGCTTTCGATCGCCCGCGGCAGGCATTCTTGGGCATTCCTGCAAACGGTGATCACGGAGATGGTCGGCAACGTCATGTGTTACTCAAGACTGGCAGGCGGTGAACGGCATCCGGAGCTGGCAGCCTTGTAGCCCAAATGCGGCTTCGACGCGCGTAAAAATGGCCTGCCGCACATGGTTGCGGGGCAGAAATACGATCGGAACGGGCGGCGTCCCCGAACTGTTTTACCTGGCGCCCGGATGGCGAAGCCCCTATGAAGACCCCGCGTGATCGCCGAGGAAGCCGCCATGCCGCCCTTCGCCCAGACTCGCCATTTCGTGTTCGATGCCTACGGCACCCTATTCGATTTCGCTTCGGCCGCCCGACGCTGCACCGACCGGCTCGGCGACAAGGCCGACGCCCTGACTCAGCTCTGGCGTACCAAGCAGGTGGAGTACACCTGGCTGCGCAGCCTGATGGGTCGCCATGCCGATTTCTGGCAGGTCACGGGCGAGGCGCTCGACAATGCCATGGCAAGCCTGGACCTGGCCGATCCTGCCCTTCGGGAGCGGCTGATGGGCCTCTATCTCGAACTCGAACCTTTTGCCGATGCCCGCGACCTGCTGGAGGCGCTTCGCGCCGACGGACGACAGACCGCGATCCTGTCGAATGGCGCGCCGCACATGCTGCGGCCCCTGGTCGAGGCCGCCGGCTTCACTGCCTTGTTCGACCACGTGCTATCGGTCGAATCGACCGGCATCTTCAAGCCGCATCCTTCGACCTATCGCCTCGCAACCACCCGTTTCGGCTGCGAGGCGCGGGACATCGCCTTCGTATCCGCCAACAGCTGGGACAGCTGCGGCGCCGCCAGCTTCGGCTTTCGCGGCATCTGGATCAACCGCACCGGCGGCCCCAAGGAAGCGGTGCCCGGCACGTCGGAGCGCGAGATTCGCGCGCTGGGCGACATCAAAGCGCTGGCCGGTCTCGCATGACGGAAGAATTCCGCGAGCGGTTTGTTTCGGCCCAGGATGGCGCGCGGCTCTATGTGCGTGACTATGGCGACCCGCTCTCGCCGCGCGTGCCATTGCTGTGCCTGGCCGGCATCTCGCGCAACGCCAAGGACTATCACCCCCTCGCCCTGCGCCACCGGGACAGGCGGCGCGTCGTCTGTCCGGACTATCGTGGCCGGGGCCGATCGGACCGGGCAACGGATTGGCGGAAATATGCACCGCCGGTCACGCTCGCCGACATCATCCAGATCATGGCAGCGCTCGATCTCGGCCGGGTCGTCGTGATCGGCACGTCGTTCGGTGGCCTGCTGTCATTGGCGCTGAATGCGCTCAAGCCTGGCGCCATCACGGGGCTGGTGCTGAACGACATCGGTCCCGCGGTCGGCACCGGATCGACCGGGATCATGGGCCGAATCGGCCGTGAACACCCCCAGCCAGACCTCGCCACCGCTGCGCGCACCCTGATGACCGAGTTTCCCCACCTCTCCTATCGAACCGAGGCGGAATGGCTCGACTTCGCCGAGCGCACCTACCGACGGGGCGCGGATGGTATCTGGCGCCATGACTGGGATCCGGCGATCGCGCGCCCGTTCCTTGCCGGCGACACCGGCGGCATGGATCTCTGGGCCCTGTTCCGCGGCTTCGCCCGGGTGCCGGCCCTGGTCGTGCGTGGCGGCATCTCCGACTTGTTGACCGAGGATGCGCTGGCCCAGATGGTCGCGGCCAAGCCCGACCTTCTGACCGTGACCGTCCCGGGAGTGGGTCACACGCCGCACCTGTCGGAGCCGGAAGTGCAAGGAGTACTCGATGACTTCCTCGACCGATGCTGATCCAGGGGACCTGCCGACCTTTGCTCACGTGCTGGCGGCAGCCGACAGGCTGAAGGGGCACGCCGTGCTGACGCCCCTGCTGGAGTCGAGCGCGATCAACAAGCGGCTGGGCTTTCGATTGCTGGTCAAGGCCGAACCGTTGCAGCGCACAGGATCGTTCAAGTTTCGCGGCGCGTTCAATCGCCTGGTCCAGTTGGACGAGGCGGCGCGCAAGCGAGGTGTCGTCGCCTTTTCGTCAGGCAACCATGCCCAGGGCGTCGCTGCCGCCGCCGAGATGCTGGGCATGCCTGCGACCATCGTCATGCCGGCCGACGCGCCGGCGATCAAGCTGGCCAATACCCGCGGCTATGGCGCCACTGTCGTGACCTATGACCGCCACACCGAAGATCGCGAGGCGATCACCGCGCGGATCGCCGAGGCGCAGGGCGCCACCATCGTACGCCCCTATGACGAGCGCGAGATCATGGCCGGACAAGGCACGGCGGGCCTCGAGATCATCGAGCAGGCGGCCGCGCGCGGCATCACGATCGACGCCATGGCCGCCAATTCCTCGGGCGGCGGTCTCATCGCCGGCTGCGCCCTCGCCTTCGCTGCGCGCAGCCCGGCCACCAGGCTCTATTGTGCGGAACCGGCGGGCTTTGACGACCATGCCCGTTCACTGGTGGCCGGCACCCGGCTGCGGAATGTGGCGGGTGCCTACTCCATCTGCGACGCGTTGCTGGGCGCAATACCCGGCCAGCTGACCTTCGAGATCAACCGACGGCATCTTGCCGGTGGCCTGGTCGCTAGCGACACGGAGGCGAAGCGCGCCATGGCCGTGGCGTTCAACGACTTGAAACTGGTCATTGAGCCGGGCGGCGCAATCGCGCTGGCGGCGGCGCTCGAAGGGCGCTTTCCCGGCAATCCCCGCACGATCGCGGTGATCGCCTCGGGCGGCAACGTCGATGCCGCCGTGTTTCGCGAGGCGTTGGCGGCCTGAGATCAGGAAATCTCAGTCGGTTCCGGCGTGGCCTCGACCGATTCGCCCGGTAGTTCGAAGACAGCGCCCGGCGCACGGTCGAACGCGTGGCAACGCACATCGGCGTACACGCGGGCAGTTCTCATCAACGAGACATTGGAAGCGCTCACGGTGCCGTGGACCGTGCCGGCGATGGTGATGCGGTCGGCGGTCAAGTCCCCGATCACCGTCCCGGACTGGCCGACCATGATCGCACTGGCTGCCACATCGCCGTTGACGATGCCGTCGATATGGATCTCGCCGTCGGAGCGCAGGCTGCCGGTTATCTGGAAATCGGCCGCGAGAATCGACAGGCCGCCGCCCCGCCTCACCATCGGCGGGGTTCCGTTGCGACCGTCAGTAGGACGCCTTGAGAATGCCGGATTTTCCAGCCTCCAGGAATTTCTCCGGATCCTGAGGCGTGCCGTTCACGACGACTTCGTAGTGCACGTGCGGTCCGGTCGAGCGGCCGCTGGAGCCCAGGAGCCCGATCGGGCTGTGCTTGCCGATCTTCTGGCCGACATTGACCAGGATGCGGTTCAGATGGCCGTATTTGGTGTGAATGCCATTGCCATGGTCGATTTCAACCAGCTTGCCATAGCCGGTCGAATAGCCGGCGAACACGATGGTGCCCGGCGCCGTGCTCATGACCGGCGTCTTGTACGGACCCGACAGATCGACGCCGGTATGCATCGCCGCCCGACCGTTGAACGGGTCGTGGCGCACGCCGAACGGGCTCTCGAAATTATATTTGTCGAGAGGGGCCGTCAGCGGCAGCGTCTTCATCAGCTTCGCGACCTGCTCGTCGGGCAGCTGGGCACCCTTGTTGGCGCCGACCGCGACATAGGGCCCACCGACCGCCGCCTGATGGACGCCCAACTGAGCCAGCAGCTTTTCGATGCTGAAGCCATTGTCGACCGGCACGATCTTGCCCGTCGGCTCCGCGTCGCCTTCGGCCGGGACGGTGATGAGCTTACCTGTGACCTCAGCCTGCTGCTGCGGCATCACCCTGGTCGCCAGCTTCTTCTCGAGCTCGCCGAGCTTGAGCTTCAGGCGCTCGCGATCAGCCGAAATCGTCTTCTCCGCGGCGTCCTTGGCCTGGGCCAGCTCGCCCATCGATTTCTGCAGCTTGCCCTTTTCCGCCGTCAGCTTCTGACGGTCGCTGGTCGCCTGGGCCAGTTGCTCCGCGGTATGTTCATAGAGCGAACGATTCTGTGCGTTCTGCACGCCCAGAATCTTGATGTCGCTCTCGAGCTGCGCCACGCGTTCGGTCAGCTTCGCGGCATCGAGCTCGGCCGCGGCCTGCTGAGCGTCCCCGTCCGCGGACGGTGCCGTATCCTTGCGCTGGTCGGCGAGCGTCTTCACCCGGCTGTCGGCTTGATCGGCGGCGGATTTGGCATCGGCGAGCTGGGTCTTGAGCGCCTCGACCGCTCGGGCAAGCTCGGCCTGAGACGAGCCGGCGTCGACCTGCAGATCGATCGCGAGCTCGGATTTGGCCGCGAGGGAGGTCAGAGCGATCGCGGCGACGCTCATCACGGATGCGGCCACGACCGACATCTGGAACATGCTGGACAGGTTCAGCTGAGTGACCTGCCCATTGCTGCGGATCAAAACTTGCCGGTCAGGGAACAAACGTCCCCCAAGCCTCGAAAGTGTGCCGATCATTTTCCCCCACGCGGTAAGCCGATTGCCGCCCGTGCATCACCGCTCCTGCGAGACGATGCCCCTGCGCCTGGGCTGCAAACCCGTCTTGAGCCACATTCGGTCAGGCTCGCCCGTGTTCCCGACTTAGCCTCGAGCCTCATCCGTAAGATGAACTCGATTTGGTTCCACGTCCGCCCGTCCACAGGGCGAGGCCTTACCGAACGCGTTGGACCGTATCCGTTGAAGTCCAGGGTGGCAACCTAAATTGCTTTATGCTGTCACTTTTTTGCCGCGGTTCGGCAAGCCGGAGAATCAGCACAACTCGGGCAAGACATCAGGATTTGCTTGATTTTCCGTCAAAACGGGAGCCGAGCGGTCGACGCCGCCGATCGACACCGAGTCGCCGAGGCGTCGACCGCGAACGGCCGTCCCCCCGTCGGGACGACCCTGCCGACGATCGGCATATCGCGCCGTCGATGCCGCCGCAGCACCGGCTCCAGCAACTTTTGGGCGTAAAGCCCCCTCCCTGATTCGCCGATGCTGCGATGCATCCAAAATCGAACGGAGGCCGGCAGACCGCCAAACAGGTTGATCCCGATTGGAGGCGCGGGATATGACCCGAGCTACGGCTCGCACAGGGCTTTCGTCTTTCGATCGAGATCCAGCACCCCATGACCTGGGACGTCTATGCCAACGTCATCATCGGCGGGATCCTGACCGGTCTCGTCTACGGCCTGATGGCGCTCGGTTTGTCGGTCATCTTCGGGGTCGTGCGCGTCGTCAATTTCGCCCATGGCGAAATGATGATGGTTGCCATGTATCTGGCCGTGCTCGGCTGTGGCACCTGGGGCATCGATCCGCTGTGGCTGATGGTCCCGCTGGCGGCTCTGCTGTTCGTGTTCGGCTACGCGTTGCAGAGCCTTGTCGTCCATCCGTTCATGACACGACCGGATCACGCGCAATTCATGTTGCTGGTGGCCGTCGGCATGATCCTGACCAATGGCGCGCTGATCGTATTCGGGCCGGATGCGCGCGGCGTACAGGTCGACTACGCGCTCGACAGTCTCGAATGGGGTCCGCTGCTGATCGACAAGGTCCGGCTCTATGCCGCCCTCGCCGCCTTGGCCGTCGCCGCCGCGCTGTTCGCATTCTTTCGGCTGTCCGCCACAGGCAAGGCGATCCGGGCCTGCGCCGACAATTATCGCGGGGCGCTGGTGGTCGGGCTCGACGTCCGCCGCCTGTTCGCGCTCACCTTCGGCTGCGGCACGGCCTGCGTCGGCGCGGCCGGCGCCATGCTGGTGCTGCTGGGCGACGTGACCCCGTCGCTCGGCCCCGCCTACACGCTGCTGGCCTTCGTCATCGTGATCGTCGGCGGGCTCGGCAGCATGGCCGGCGCGCTGGTCGCCGGCGTTCTGATCGGCGTCAGCGAAGCGCTGGCCGGACTGATCCTGGTGCCCTCGATGAAGAGCATGGTCAGCTTCGGCCTGTTGATCCTGGTGCTGATGTTCCGGCCGCAAGGGCTGCTGGGACGCAGTTCATGAACCGGCTGTTCGGCGCCCTGCCCGCCCGCGCCCGGGCGGCCCTGTTGGTCGTGTTCGTGCTGCTGCTCGCGGCGCCCTGGATCGCTGGCCCCTATCTGCTGTCGGTGCTCGTGCTGGCGCTCTACTACGCCTATGTCGGGCAGGCTTGGAACGTGATGATGGGCTTCGCCGGACAGCTCTCGCTCGGCCATGCGCTCTATGTCGGGCTGGGCGCCTACGTCTCCGCGGCGCTCTATGTTCACGGCGGCATCGGGCCATGGCTGGGCGCGCCGATCGCCGCGGCGGTTGCAGCCCTGGCCGGCGCCGCGATCGGCTTCCTGGCGTTTCGATTCGGCATCGGCGGCGTCTATTTCGCGCTGCTGACCATCGCCTTCGCCGAATTCACCCGAATCGGCTTCGAGCATATCGACTGGCTGGGCGGCGCCGGTGGACTGTTCCTGCCGGTGGTCGAGCGTGGGCGACTAGACATCGTCGACCTGCGCGGCGGCCCCCGGCTGTTCTACTACCTGCTGCTCGCGCTGGCCGTAGGCTCGCTCTTGTTGTGCCGAACGTTGCGAACCAGCCGGATCGGCTTTTATTGGCTGGCGATCCGCGAGGATCCGGACGCCGCGCGGGCGCTCGGCATCGACCTGTTCAAGTATCGGGTGCTCGCCGCGGCCATTTCCGCGGCGATGGCTTCGGTCGCCGGCGTCGTCGCCGCCTTCTACTACAACAGCCTGACCCCGGCCGACAGTTTCGGTGCGGCCAAATCGATCGAGATCATCCTTGGCCCGTTGGTGGGGGGGCTCGGCACGTTGATCGGGCCGATCCTGGGCGCCTTCGTCCTGACCGGCCTCAGCGAGGGCCTGCGGGCACTGCTCGACGCGACCGGCCATCAGATGCCGGGCGCGACGCAGCTGTTCTATGGGATCGTGCTGCTGCTGGTCATCAAATACCTGCCCAACGGCATCTGGCCCGGCCTAGCCCGACGCCTGGGCCTCGTCGAGCGGGAGCGCTGAGCGATGGCGCTGCTGGAAGTGACCGGCCTGTCCAAGAGCTTCCGCGGGTTGAAGGCGGTCGACCGGGCCAGTTTCTCGGTCGAGGCGGGCACCATCGTCGCCTTGATCGGCCCCAATGGCGCCGGCAAGACAACCTGCTTCAACCTGATCGCCGGCGCATTGCCGCCCGATGCCGGCACGATCGTGCTCGACGGGCGATCCCTGGACGGGCTCAGCGCCGACAAGGCCTGCCACGCCGGCATCGGCCGGACCTTCCAGGTGGTGAAGCCGTTCGCCCAACTCTCGGTCCTTGACAACGTGACGGTCGGCGCCCTGCGCGTCACCGCCGATGTCGGCAAGGCACAACGAGCGGCACGTCGGGTATTGGAATTGCTGCACCTGGATCACAAGGCAGCGCACCCCGCGCAGATCCTGACCCTGCCCGAGCGCAAACGGCTCGAGGTCGCGCGTGCGCTCGCGACCGGACCCAAGCTGCTGTTGCTCGACGAAGTCATGGCAGGGCTGCGACCGACCGAAATCGACGAGATGGTCGGCGTGTTCCGCACGCTCAACCGCGAGACGGGCCTCACCATCCTGCTGGTCGAGCACGTCATGCGTGCCGTCATGGCGCTCGCGCATCGCATCATCGTGCTGCACCATGGTGAAATCATTGCCGAGGGCGCTCCGGAAGCGGTGGTGCGCGATCCGGCCGTGCTCGCCTGCTATCTGGGCGGAGCGCCGGCGGCATGAGCGATCAGCGCCGCGCTCTGTTATCGGTCGAAGGGATCGACCTGTTCTACGGCGACGCCCAGGCGCTGGCGGGCGTGTCGCTGACCATCCCCGAAGGCGCGATCACCGCCATCGTGGGGGCGAACGGCGCCGGCAAATCGAGCCTGATCCGGACCATCGCCGGCATCGAGTGCCCCCGTGCGGGCCGCATCACCTATCGCGGCCAGCCGGTCCAGGGGCGGCCCAGCCACGAGATCTGCAATCTGGGCATCGGTCAGGTGGCAGAGGGGCGGCAGATCTTCCCGACCTTGAGCGTGCTGGAAAATCTCGAGGTCGGCAGCCATCTGCCCCGGGCGCGGCGTCGGAAGGCGGCTTCGCTCGCCGAGGTGTTCGGGCTGTTTCCCCGCTTGGCCGAGCGCAAGAGCCAAGCCGCCGGCACCTTGTCGGGTGGCGAACAGCAGATGCTGGCGATCGGCCGCTGCCTGATGGGCCGGCCGGAGCTGATCATGTTCGACGAGCCGTCGCTGGGATTGTCGCCAGCGCTGGTCGAACAGATGTTCCGTATCATCGAGCGGCTCAATCGCGAGAACGGGCTGACCGTCATCCTGGTCGAGCAAAATGTCGCAGCCTCCCTGCAACTCGCAGAACGGGCCTATGTGCTGGAAACCGGGCGCATCGTCATGAGCGGCAGCGGCGCAGAGTTGCTGAACGACGACCGGATTCGGGCGGCCTACATGGGGATCTAGCAGGGCCGCTGCCCCTCGGACTGGTCAATCCGACAGCTGCCGCGCGATCTTCGTTAATGCCCTCCTAACCATCCCGCGGCTATCTCTCTTCTGGCTAGATCGCGGGGCCCTGCCCCATCGTGAAATGTCCGGTGCGACAGGCTGGAAGAGGATGCCATGTTTTTCTTCGTCGGCGTCGGCGTGGTTTTTGTCGCAGTGTTCGGTGGGTACGTTGCCAACGGCGGCCATCTGCCGGCGCTCTGGCAGCCGTTCGAGTTCATCATCATCGTCGGCGCTGCGATCGGCGCCTTCCTGATCGGCAATCCGAAGACGGTGTTGAAAGCGGTCGGCAAGGAATTGCCGAAGGTGTTCAAGGGCCCGAAATTCAACAAGGCGGCCTTCGTCGAACTGCTGGTGATGCAGAACGTCGTGTTCAAGCTGGCGAAATCCAAAGGCGCCATGGCGCTCGAGACCCATGTGGAAAATCCTGAGGAAAGCTCGATTTTTCAGCAGTATCCAACCTTCCTGCACGATCACCACGCCGTCGAATTCTTCTGCGATTTCTTTCGCATGCTGATCATGGGCGCCGACAATCCGCACGAGATGGAAGCGCTGATGGATGCGCGCATCGAGGTGCATCATCACGAGTCGCTCGAGGTTTCCCATGCCGTCACCGGCATGGCCGACGGCATGCCGGCGCTCGGCATCGTCGCGGCGGTGCTGGGCATCATCCACACCATGGGCTCGATTACCGAGCCACCCGAAGTGCTGGGCGAACTGATCGGCGGCGCGCTCGTCGGCACCTTCCTGGGCGTGCTGATCAGCTATGGCTTCATCGCCCCGATGGCCGCGATGCTGAAGAGCGTCGCCGAGTCGGAAGTGCGGTACTATTTCTGCATCAAAAGCGGCATCATCGCCTACATGCAGGGTTATGCGCCGATCATGGCGGTCGAGAGCGCGCGCATGGTGCTCATGGCGCACGACCAGCCGAGCTTCGCCGACATCGAACAGGCGATCGACAACGCACCGGCCGCCGCGTAGCACCCCTCAGCGCGAAGGGGCGCGCCCGCGCTTGGCCTCGGATGCGACGACATCTTTGACGATGGCAATGTATTTCGCGCCCAAGACGGCGAACCGGTCTTGCAGCCGGTCTCGTGCGGCCTCGTAAAAGCGGCTGTCCTCTTCCGCAGAAAAGACGATCTTGGCGGCCTGCATTTTCTGGGCGAGATCGGCCGCATCTTGCGGATCGAAGAACACGCCCCGCTCCGGCGCCTGCTCGCGATGGACCCCGATGTTCGAAAGCAGGATCTTCTTGCCGATCGACTTTCCTTCTTCGACGGTGCTGCTCCAGCCCTCGAACAGGGATGGATTGATGATGGCGATCGAATGCCGCATCAGAGCCAGCAGATCGTCGTAGGGCACGATGCCGAGAACGGTGAACATGTCCTCCACACCAAGCTCGGCCGCATATTTCATCAGGTTCTTGTAGTGCTCGGGCTGCCGCCAGTCGGCGATGTTGCCGGTCGCGACGACCGATGTCTTGAGGCCTTGCGCTCGCAATACGCCCAGCGCTTCGATGACGATGCGATGGTTCTTATGGATCCAGAACTGATTGGGCAGATGGAAGAACGGATATCCGATGCCGTATTTCTCGACCAGCCTTTCGGGTGCCCCGTAATCGACGTTCTTGTCGTCGCCGGAGACGAATTGCAGGACACGGGATTTGTGAAGCGACTGCGGGTAAAATTCCCTCAGATCATTCTGGGCATCGTGGCTGCTGAGGACGATCGAGGAAGAATAATCGAGAATCTCTGCGAAGGCCCGGTTGCGCCCGGTGATTTCGCGCTCCGGGAAAAACTCCGGCAGGCGCAGGTGCTGGAAATCCGGCAACCAGCTGATGGTGGGAATTCGACCGCGCGGCCCCAGATGGCCGGAATGCGACAACACGGAGATCGAGGATCGCTCGAGCAGGCGTTCCATCAGAATGTCGCGACCCAGCAATTTTGCGATCCGATCCCGAAACGACGCGGGCCGCCACCAGCAGTCGCCGTCGACCAGCCGTGTCCGGATGATCTCCGCCTCCCGGAACCCGTCGAGCAAACGGTCGGACGCGTGCGGCGGCACCAGCAGGACCGGTTCGACCTCGCCGTTCGGCACGGATTTTATCGCGTGGACCAGATTTCTCAGATAATTGACACCGCCGATCCAACCATTGTTGGTTTGAGCCATGACGAAACCGACACGTATCAAAAAACGTCACTCCTGAACCATTCGACGTAGCGGCCGATTTCCTGGCGCAGATCCTTGCGTGGCGCCCAACCCCAGGAGAGCGCATCGCTGATGTCGGCCTGGTAGTGGGCGGGATCCCCCGCTCGGATCCGTCCAGAAAACCGCGGGGGCTCGGCGCACCCGAGATCGGCGGCGATCGCCTCGACGATGTCGCGGATCGGCACGGCCACGCCCGTCCCGCCGTTCACGACGGCACCGGCGCTCGTTGCATGGTCGCCGGCGCGCACCATGAGGTCGCCCGCGTCCTCGACGTGCAGCCAGTCGCGCGTCTCGTCGCCCGTCCCGCCGAAAGCATTGTCCCCGGCGGACAGCTTCATGCAGGCATCCCACAGAAGCTGCTTGCGAATGCCAATGCCATAGATCGAGAACAGGCGGACGTTGACGCTGCGGATCCCGAAATTTCGCCCGTAGGATCGGCACAGATCTTCGGCGATCCGTTTATGCATGCCGTACGGCGATACAGGATTCAAGGCGTCGGTCGTCCGGATCGGCATCTGCGTGGCGGCACCGTAGACGCCGGCGCTCGACGCGACGACGACATTTGCGGCGGGGCAATGAAGCCGCGCGAATTCGAGGACGGCCAAGGTGGTCGAAACGTTCCGCTCATAGTCGCGAACGGGATGCGCCAGGGAAAAAGGCACCGAACCGCTGCCGGCACAATGGAACACGACGGCCGGCGTATCGACATAGGTCGACAGCGTCTCGAGGGTGACTTCCGCCGTGTGCCAGTCGGCGAGGCCCCACGATTGCCATTCGTCGCGGCCCCAGGACCCGTGGCCGATTCCGATGACGCGATAGCCGTTCGCCGCCGCCGAGCGCGCCACATGTCGACCAACGAACCCATAGGCACCGGTCACGACAGCAACGCCGGTCACGCCGCCCTCCGTTCGGGATTACGCCGATATCTGCCGGCCCAAGCGATGATTTCAGATACTCCCCACGTCGCATCCGCAGGAAATTTCCCGTCCCATGCGGCGGCGACATTAGGGGAGCCCCTGCGGATCGTCCAGTGCCGGATGGGTTCCCTGCGCCAAGCCTCAGGGCAGATCGCCCATCGACTTGCCCGCCGCATGCAACGGCATTCCCGGGAAGACGATGGCCGCGTCCAGCGTGGCGAGATAGGCTTCCTCGTCCGGGATCAAGCGTTCCTTCTCGGCCGTGAACTGATCGGCCGGGATCCAGGCCTGCGCTTCCATATCGTAGCGCTTGATCACGCGCGCCGGATTGCCGACCGCGATGCTGAAAGGCGGCACGTCCTTGTTGACCAGGCTCGCTGCACCGATGATGCAGCCGTGCCCGATTTTGACGTTGCCGATGATCGTGACCCCGGCGCCGAGTTGACAATTGACGCCGAGCGAAATGACGGCGTCATCTCGCACGCCCGCAAAAATATAGGGCGTGAAAGGATTTTCAAAGAAATGATTGCTTCCCAGAAAGCAGCAATTAACGCTGGTCATCGTGTAATCTTTAAATTCGATCAAGAGTCCTGAGCTGAAGAAATTCCGCCTGCCGATATAACTTCTCCTGCCGATGGCTATCTGCCTGACGTCCCGATCACGATGATTGACGTTCAGCCAGCATCCCTCCGACAGGATGGCATCTTCTCCGATCGCCACGTTCCTCCACCCCAAGACATGAACATTCTTATCGACAAAAGCGGTCGAAGAAACGTGCTTTCTCCCGTAACGCCAAACGTCGATCAAACCACGAGAGCGGCGCAAAAAAGTAATCGCGCGTTCCGGCAAGCATGAGAGCAGGATTTTTCGGACCGGTTCAAAGGTATCTTTCAATCGGCCACTCCTGGATTTCACGCATATTTTGCGAGTCGGCCTTTAATAAAAAATGCCGTGGGGATGGCCGCGAAAATCAAATAGGCGATCGTCGCGCCCCAGGGAATGGCCGGGACGCCATAGTGCAGTACCAGGGCGATCTTGAAGGAAATAATCGCCAAGCCGGCAACAACGCCAACGATCAGTTGGAACGTAACGATGTGTGCTCCGTTCAGGAACATCGCTACGGCCGTACCGCCGGCTTCGACGATCTTCCAACAGCCGAGACCGAGGAGCAAGGCGAAGGACGGCGCTATCGCCCGACCGACCCAGAGCTGGAGAAGCCAGGGTCCGAAGACAACGAGCCCTCCTGCAAGCACCGTGGCTGCCGCCACGGCCACGCCGAAAGAGCGTCCGAGGGTTCGTCTGACCCACGCATAGTCACCACGGGACAGAGCTTCGCCATAGGCCGGCCAGAACGGCACCAGAACCATCCCCAGGATCATCGGAATGATGCTGAACATCTTTTCGGGAACCGCATAGCCAGCGATGGCGCTCGCTCCCAGCGTTTGCGCGATGATGATATTGTCGGCGCCATAGGAAACCGAAGCGACGATCTGGAGGAACAGAAAGAGCATCCCGGTGCGCACGGTGGCGGAAATGGCCCGGCGCGAGATGCACGGGATGGATGGTCGGATATCGACGCGTTGAACACCAAAAAAGATAATCGTATTCAAGATACTGACGATGAGAGGTCCGCCGACCAGGGCCAGAACGAGCCAGGGCAGACCTTCCTTCAGCAAGATCGCTGCCACGACCCAGATCAGGGCGAGCACGCTACCGAGACATTGCCACAGATTCGCGGCGAACCCCATCTGCAGGCCCATCTGCACGCGCTGGACGACGCTGAAGGGCACGGAAAGGGCGAAACAAAGAAAGAATACCGCGAGCGCCTGTCTCGCTTCGCCACGTGCGAGATCGGAAGTGACGTTGAAGATTTTGTACCAGGGAACGAAGGGATAGGCGGCGGCGACGACCAGGATGATCGTCAGCGCTATCAGAACCAGCACGAAAAATCCGCTGGAGATATAGCTTCTGATCATGGGCCAGTCATCGAGGCCATGGGCAGCGGCAATGGCATTCAGCAGACCGTTGCCGATACCCAGGTCGGCGAAAGACAGCATGGCGATGAACGAACTGATGACCATCCACATCCCATAGCGCTCGGCGCCTAGATAGTTCAGGGCGAGCGGAATGTAGATCAGTGCCGCCACGACCGAAAAAACCTTGGAAAGCATACCGGCGCCAGCGGTGAGCGCGACGCGTCGATATCGTTCCTGCGTCCGCCCGTCGACGGTCGACACGTCGAACGGGCGAAACCGAATGAGCCCGATCGTTTGGCGGAATTTAGCAGCCGAGATGACCATGATTTCATGAATGACTTTAAAGGAAACCCGAGGCCTCGCAAATCTCGCGATCTGTACAGCAGGAAGAAGAATACTGAGGAAATTTACCGCCCATTGCCCTTGCGGGATCAAACGGCGCTAGCGCGGCTCCGTCATATTCGCCTGACGTTCGATGATCCCAGCATAGAGCGCAGCATAAGCGGCACCGACCGTCGCTCGACGGCATCGTTCCAGGGTTTCCCGCGGCGGCTGGTGCCGCTGCGGGGCGTCCAGCGCCTTGCGCAGGGCGTTTGCCACGGAAATCTCGGAGCCCGGCGAGGCAAGAGCGGCATTGGCATAGAATTCCTGCCGCGCATAGGCGCGATCGCCCAGTACCAGTGGAACGCCTGCCGCCGCGGCTTCCAAGGCCGAGATCGGCTGCTGCTCGCGATGGCTCGGCAAGGCGAACGCCGCAGCGCCGTGATAGGTCGCCGCCAGTTCCGGCGATCCCGCTGGCAGCCCGCGGATCCACTGCATGTCGGATCGCCCGGCCATGGCATCCGCAACGGCCTGCCCGTAGGCCTCCTCGCCCGTCAGCACGCTGCCGACGAGCAGCAGCGGAACGCCCAGACGACGGCAGGCGCGAACCAGGGTCAGTTGATCCTTGCGACGGCAGATGTTCCCGGTGCACAGCACATATCGTTCCAGCGACACGGGCGCCGGCTCGCCGCCGACCGCCGGATCGAAGAACTGATCCTCGATGATGTTGGGAATGACATGGATCCGGTCCGCCGGCACGCCCAAAGTGTGCCGGGCATAGTCCGCCTGAAGCGAGTTGACCACCGTCAGGGCCGAAATCCAGGGGATCATGCCCATACGCGTCCGTTCCTGGCCCAGAATGGTCAGGCCCCAATGACGGATACGCCGGAGTGGACTCGAATAGGGAAAGAGCGCGCTGAAAACGATGGCCTTGCCTGCCTGGTTCGCCCAGTAGGCGGACGGATAGTGGGCGGATTCCAGGCCCCACATATGCAGGATCGAGAACGAGCCATCACGATCCCAGGGGTTCATCTGCGCCACGTCCGCGCCGGCTTCCCGCGCCGCAGCGAGCGCGCCCAGCATCTGAACCTCGAACCCGCCGAATGCGAAGCAGTGGGGCTGAAACGGCAAGACCCGCACGGCCGCGGATATGGACGCCGGTGCGCAGTCGCCGATCACGTCCGACGGGGTTGGTTCGGAGCGGCCTGCCATCGCTCAGGCCGCGACGTTCTCGCAATACCACTCGTAGCTGGCCCGCACGCCGTCTTCGAGCGAGATGGTCGCCGTCCAGCCGAGTGCGGTCAGCTTCGCAACATCGACCAGCTTGCGCGGCGTGCCGTCGGGCTTGTCCAGATCGTGCACGAAGTGCCCTTCCCAGCCAACGACGCGCGCGACGAGGGCGGCGAGGTCATTGATGGTCACGTCCTCACCGACCCCGATATTGATCGGCCCTTCGCCGGCGTAGCGCTCGAGCAGGAACACGCAGGCATCGGCCAGATCGTCGACATGCAAGAATTCGCGCCGGGGCGTACCGGTGCCCCAGAGCGGCAGCGTCTCGGCCCTGGTCCGCTTGGCGTGATGCGTCTTCGCGATCAGCGCCGGCAGGACATGGCTCGAGACGAGATCGAAATTGTCGAACGGGCCATACAGGTTCGTCGGCATGGCCGAGATGTAGTTCAGGCCGTATTGCCGGCGATAGGCCTGGCACAGTTTCACGCCGGCAATCTTGGCGATCGCATACCATTCGTTGGTCGGCTCGAGCGACCCGGTCAGCAGGGATTCCTCTGGCATCGGCTGCGGAGCGAACTTCGGATAGATGCAGGTCGAGCCAAGGAACAGCAGTTTGACAACGTCGGCGCGCCGGGCGCCTTCGATCAAATTCGCCTCGATCGCCAGATTGTCATAGAGGAATGATGCGGGCCGGGTGCTGTTCGCCAGGATTCCCCCGACCTCGGCCGCCGCCACGACGAGCGCGTCGGGACGGTGCCGCTCGAGCCAAGCAAAAGTCTCGGCCTGGTTGGTCAGGTTCGCTTCGGCCCGTCCCAGGCCCAGGACCTCGCAATCGATCCGGGCCAGACGACGGACCAGGGCGCTGCCGACCATGCCACGATGGCCGGCGATCGCGATCCGCTTGCCGGCCAGCGGGAAATCGAGAGCGCTCATGATGCCGGCCCGGTCAGCGGTTCGCCGCGCCGCGGGCGGCACCGGCATGGCCGGCGTCGCGCAGGACCGTTTCCTGTCGCGCGAGTTCATGGTCCGATTCGACCATCATCGCGACCAATTGCGGGAACGACACCTTGCGCTTCCAGCCGAGCGTCCGTTCGGCCTTGGACGGATCGCCGTGCAGGGCGTCGACCTCGGTCGGCCGCAGATAGCGCGGGTCCAGCTCGACATATTTCTGCCAGTCGAGCCCGAGCTGGCCGAACGCCAGTTCGACGAAATGCTGCACCGAATAGCTCTCGCCCGTCGCGACGACGAAATCATCGGGCTTATCATGCTGAAGCATCAGCCACATGGCCTCGACGTAATCGCCGGCAAAGCCCCAGTCGCGCTTGGCGTCGAGATTGCCGAGGAACAGCTTTTCCTGCAGCCCTTCCTTGATGCGCCCGACCGCGCGCGTGATCTTACGGGTCACGAAGGTCTCGCCCCGACGCGGGCTCTCGTGATTGAACAGGATCCCGTTCGTTACGAACATGCCGTAGGCTTCGCGATAGTTGATGCCGTACCAGTGGGCTGCAACTTTGCTGACCGCGTAGGGGCTACGCGGGTAGAAGGCCGTCGCCTCGCTCTGCGGCGGATGGGCCGCGCCGAACATCTCGGACGAGCCAGCCTGGTAGACCCGGACCTTGCTGGCGCCGCTCGCCATATGGTCGCGTACGGCTTCCAGAAGACGCAGCGCCCCGGTCGCAACCACGTCGGCAGTATATTCCGGCACGTCGAACGACACCCGCACGTGGCTCTGGGCGGCAAGATTATAGACCTCGTCCGGCTGCACCTTTTCCAGCACCCGGCGCAGGACGGTTCCGTCGGTCACGTCACCGTAATGCAGGGTCAGCTTCGGTCCGGCGACATGGGCATCGTGATAGAGATGGTCGATGCGTTCGGTGTTGAAGGAACTCGCCCGGCGCAGCAAACCGTGCACCTCGTAGCCCTTACCCAGCAGCAGTTCCGTCAGATAGGATCCGTCCTGCCCGGTAATCCCGGTGATCAGCGCACGCTTCAACACACTTCTCCATCATTCCGCAGACCCGACATGGAAAGCACCCGCCCACGCCAGCGCGGTTTGATTAACATACCGATCCCGGGCCACCAACCCGAATTATTTCAAGCGTCGCCTGCGCAAAATGAGGGATCAAGAAGAACCTATCCGCTCATGCCAGATGTATTCTCCGAACCCAGAGAAATACACGGAAGATATGGTAGCATGTTCAAAATATTTTGAATGAACACCCCCGCCATGTCGACTGAAACAGCATTCAGCTGGTGATCTGTCTTGATCGTTTCCAAGATAATTTATTGCAGAAAATGATCCCAGTCTTCACTCATATGCCCCGGATCCTGCCCTCGCGTCTCCCAATAGAGCGACTTTGGGCTGACGAGCATCTGGCCGCCGTCTCTGGTCAACGGACGATAGGCCGTGCCGATGGTCGAGCGACTGGGGAACGGCGTCACCAGATCGATGGGAATGCTGACGAACAGGCCGCGATCGAAGCGTCCTTCACCGTAGATCGCGGCCGGCACATTGGTGATGGTGAAGAAGCCGCCGACCCGCACGCCGCTCTCGAACTGTCGCGAGATCTCGTAGGTGAAGCCGATATCGCGCGCCAGATAACGTCCGACCTTGAGCGTGCTCTGCAGCCCATACCAGGGCATGTCGTAATAGATGCCCAACTGCCCGGTGGCGACGTTGTAGCTCTGGAGGCCGAATTGCTCATGAAAGCTGCGCTTATAGAGCTGATTGAGCTCCAAGCCGAACGCCCAGCGCGATCCATAGGGGCGGTAGAGCACTTCTCCGTCGACGCCGGCATACATGTCCTCGAGCAATCCGCCGGTCAGGCGCCCGTAGAAATCGCCGCCGAGACGGGTCGTATAATTCGCATAAAGGCTCGAGATTCCATATTTGCCGTCTTTCAAATAGTCCTTGATGTCGCTGCGGACGTGGGGCAGCAAACTATTCGAGGGATTCTGCAGCCGATTGAAGTTATCCAGCATGTTCACGCCGAAATCGCCGGCAATCGTCAGCCCCGGGCGCAGCTGAACCTCGGAACTCAACCCCATGTACAACGAGTAGAGGAAGAAGCCGTCGGGGCCGTTCAACTGGGTCTTCAGGCGAGGACGAATCCGATAGCTGAAGTCCGGAAAGACATCTTCGTTTGCGAATGCGTTGTCGCCTAGTTGCTCTCCACCGTTGAGTTCCGCATGAGCCAGCACCTCGGCCGCAGAACCGCGCCCCGTGAAGGCGCGCTGCAGATCGTCGCGCCGCATGCGCACGCGCACGACTTCGACGCCAGCCTCGACGTCGGCGATCGTAATTTCCGTCACTTCGGCGGGAGCGCGCGCATCGATGATGCGGGCGGCGTCACCCAAGGCCTTGGGCGTATATCGATATCGATAGTTTCCCAGACGCAGGATCGCTTCGTGACCTTTGATCTCGAAGGTGTAGCCGATCATTTTTGCTGCCGCGAGATCGGAGAAGATCGCGTGCGCAATGTTCCGATCGAGCTCTCTGATCGTTCGGTGCGGCGCGGCCGTCACGCTCGGCGTCGGATTTTGCGCGCGCACGCTCTCGGCGGTGCGCCCGGTCATGGCAACTGCACGCTCGAGCGTCGGCAGATCGAAATGTAGGCGTCGCTCGGTGCCGGCTTCGTCGAGCGTCAATTCGACGCGATCGACCGCCGGCTGCAGCCGCCCCGCCATACGCGCGAAGCTGCCGAGATCCTCCGACAGATCGCCGCGGGCAGTGCTCAGCCGCACCAGGGTCACGAGCCGCACGCCCGCCGTCGTGCCGATCGAGAGAATGCGGAAGCCGAACCGGTCGGCGGTCAGGCCGAGATCCGCCAAGGCGTTCCAGCTTTCCGGCGGCAGCGGTTGCGGCACTGGCTCCCGGCGCGGCAGGACCGTCGGCGCGGGACCGATCAAGGGCGCCTTGGCCGCAACCGTATCCCGGTCCGCGACTTCGTCGAGCGGAAGTGGTCCGACCGGCGCGCGCTGCGGATCGATTTGCCGAGCTTCCTGCGACTTCGGCGCTTCGGCGCCGGTCAGCTTGCCGAGATTGGTCTTGAAACCGACGCGCAGCATCATCGTGTTCTCGCGTTCCATCGCGAGCGACACTTCCGGACCCGATGCGAACGGCCGATAGACGAAGCCCGCGTCGATCGGACCCGCCGGCTTGATCTTCTCGATCTCGTTGAAAGCGTCGTGGCGATAGTCGTTCGGATTGAACTCGAGCTTGAAGATCAAGCCATCGATCGGCGTCTTGTATTCGAAGCCACCGAACAGCGACATGTCCGGGCCGGTGAAAAAATCGGTGCGAAAGCCACCCGCGGTGTTGATGGGATGCCGCTTGGCGAAATGACCGAACAAGTACTTCAACGGGTTCGGCAATTGACCATCGCTGGCCAATTGCCCCCAGCCGAGGCCCACGGTGACGTCGAAGTCTCCATAGCGCTTCGTGCCGACCAGATATTCTTCATCGAAGCTGCCGAACTGGGCGAAATCGGTCACGCCCAGCGTCAGGTCCGGCATGATCGGCCCTTCCTGCCACAGCCGGAAGCGCAAGTCGAAGCCGCGGTCACGGTAGCTCTGGTGACCGCCGAAGCCATTGGGGCCGAACGGCACGTTCGTAATCTGGGTGGTGCGGAACACGCCCTCCATCCAGGGAAAGGCGGTGCCGGAAAACACGAAGCGATGATAAGGCGTGATGAAGCTGCCGCTCGCGCGGACGTCGCCCTCCTCGCCCATACGGGCGGACGGTACCTGAAACAGGCCGATACCGCTGATGTCGCTCTGAGTCGGGAAGAGCCCCTGCCCCGGATCGAGGATTTCGCTCAGTTCGCCGTCGGCATGCGCGGCGCCGGCCGCGCAGAGGAAAGCCACGCCCGCCATCACCCGAAGCCAATGGCGGGAACCGGGTGCTGTCGAAGCCACCACTGTCTCGGACCTGACCGCCGCCCCTTAGTTGTTGATGACGGCGAGCGAGGCGGCCGTAATCGCGATCTGGCTCAGCACCTGCGTCACGTCGCGGATGACCGACAGCGTATCCGGCGACAGGTCGCGCGGCACGACGATCGTGCTTCCCGGCGGGACGGCCGTCTTCGAGAAATTCCACATAGACGAACTGACCGGTTCAGCGGCGCCGTTCGGCAGAACGATGAAGACATGGTCCTCGTCCGCGGTCTGCAGATAGCCGCCAGCGCGCCTGACATATTCCTGCGGCGACAGGCCCGGCTCGAACTGCTGGGAACTCGGATTGAGCACGTCGCCGGTCACCGCCACCGAACTCGGCCGCTTCGGCATGCTGATCTTGTCGCCCGGCTCGAGAATGATGTCGAGATCGGGACGGGACGCGAGGGTGGTCGGATCGGCCTCGAACACCACGCGACCCACGGGTTTGGTCGCCTTCAGCTCCGTGACCGCGGCCTGGAGCGACGCGATCGTCGACGCGCTCGAGCTCGCCGTCGCCGACGAGGCGTTGGCGACGGCCGCCGTCAGGCCGGCGTCGACCTGCCGGACACTTCGATCGAGGCCTTCCTGCTCCGTCCTCTGTGCCGACACGCGTGTCAGCACGGCGCCATAGGGATAGGCATCGTCGGTCAGCCCGCCGGCGCGCCGGACGACTTCAGACAGTTTCTCGCCGCGACGGATGTCGAACAGGCCGGCCTGCTTGAATTCGCCCGCCAGCACGACCGGTCCGGTATCGCGACGGTCGTAGACCGAATTGAAATGCACCACGTCGCCGGTGAACAGCGGCACGCGCGCGAAGTCCGCGCGCGCCAGGCTCAGGGTCTGGCGATCGACGTTCGCCCGCCCCTGGGCGCCATCGATGGTGAAGTGCGAGACCTCGATGTTCTTGAAATCCGCTGCGCGGGTCACGCCGCCGGCGGCCTGCTCGACTTCGGCCAGGGTCGCCTCGCCGACCGGATAGATACCGGGCCGCCGGACCTCGCCGCGCACCGTGATCGCATGCTCGACCAGGAACGGCAACAGATCGGGATAGCGGCCCATGATCGTCGGACAGGGCAGCACGCTCTGGGTGATGACGCCCGATGCGCCGTTGCTCGCCAACTGTACGGCGTTGTTGAATCGTCCGCCGCTGTCGGACTGGACGATCGAGGCCAGTTCCTGGAGGGCGGGGCAACCACGGCGCTCCGGCAGCCGAGCCATCGGCCTGGGAAGCGGTGAACCGTTCTGGTCGAACGGCTGCGGATCGGCATCGACGCCGGGATCGTTGGTCGAGCGCGGCCAGGACGAGACCAGGTAGGGGTCGGTATACACCGGCGCCACGTTTTGCGGCTGCAGCGGCTGGCCATTGATGTCGTAGGCGTCGACCTGTCGCTGCTGCATCTGGGGAAGAGAAGATTGGCCGGACTGCTGTGCCGACTGCGCCTGGCTTCCCTGCTGCTGCCAGAACGAGGGCCGACCGTCCGTCGTGGAGGCAATGAGCCCCGGCTCGCTGCGCTGGATCAGCGCAGACTCACCGGCGACGAGCGGACGATTGGCCAGCAGGCTCGGCGGCGTCTGGCCGACCAGCACCGACTGGACGTCCGACGAACTCAGGTATGCGACGTCGTCCTTGCCCAGCACGATCAGCGTATCCAGGCTGTGCAATGGATAGTCGCGCGTGCCGGACAGCACGGCGGCAAGATCGACGCTTTCCATGTGCCGGACCTGGCTGACCGGGTCGACCGTGATCAGCACCGCGAGTGGCAGGTAAGGATCGAGACCGAAACTCGTCCCGTTGCCGATCAGCGCACGGACGGAATGCGCCTGCGCCAAGGCCCGCTCGCCCGGTACCCGCACCCGGCCGAAGAGGCTGACCTGATCGACCTGGATATCCTCACGCTTGCCGACCATCAACAGATCGCCGGGCTGCAAGGTCACGCGGGCGTTCTCCTGGATCTCGGTCGTGCGCTGGCGACCCGACGCGTCGAAGGAAACCCGGATCAGCCGATTGCCGGCGGGACGGAGGAACCCGCCGGCCAGATCGACCAACGCGCGCGTCGCAATGCCGCCGCGCGGGATTTCATAGATCGCCGGTCGGGCGATATCGCCGGCCACGGCGATGGTGGCGCCCAGCGGTGCGACCGAGATCTGATCGCCCTCAGTCAGCTTGATGTCGATATCGGACTTGGTCGTCGTCAGCAACGCATAGAGATCGAGTGTCTTCGTCTGCCCATCGCGGGTCAGCGTCACGTTGCGCAGGCTGGCGCCCTGGGTGAGCTGGCCACTGAGCGCGTCGACCACGGTACCGAAGGCGCTGAGCTGCGCCTGCCCGGGGTTCTTGACCTCGCCCGTCACCAGCACGGTAATCCGCCGGACCTCGCCCAACGATACGAAGGCGTCCGTATTGACGTAGGAGCGCTTCACGACGGCGTCGAGATCGGTGCGGAAATCACCGAAGCTGCGGCCGACCGCGGGCACCGGTGGCAGGTCGGGCAGCACGACCTGGCCATCGCGGCCGACCCGCGTGCGATAGGTGCGCGAAACCTGACCGCGCAGCGTCGCGACGATTTCATCGCCGAAACCCATGACGTAGGTATCGCGAATGGCACCAGTGACCATGCCCGTGGCGCCGAACGTCGGCCGGGAAAACAGATCGCGGCCGAACAGACGAAGCTGGGTGCTGGCGCGCGAGGAATAGTCCCGCTCGAGCGGAGTTGCCGGTAGAGACTGCACAAACTGCGACTGGTTCAGCGCGTTGGACTGGCCATTTCCCACGCCATAGGGGTTCTGCTGAGTGTTCAGGCCGTTCTGACCGTTCTGACCGGTGCCGTTCCGATCCTGGCCGGTCGAGAGCGGCTGCTGGACGGAAATCTCGTTGCTGTCCCCGCCCTGCTGTCGCTGCAATTGATCGAGCAACGACTGCGGGATCGCCGGCAGGCTCTGCGCCTCCGCCACCCGCGCCGACACGGCCGCGCTCGCAGCGACCAATCCGAGGATGATGGTGAAAACCAAACGGCGACCAGCTAGCATATTCAATTCCTATGGCTCGGCCAGACAGGTTAGTTCGTGACGATAAATTCACAAAAGATAACGCGCCGGTCCGCACTTCTCGGTGCGGGGACGCTTCTACTGGCAGGCTGCGGCAGCTCTCGCAATCCGAATCTTACGGCCGCAATCGATCTGACGCGCAAATTTTTCAGCGAGCGCGCCTTTACCGACGCGGATGTCGAGCGGGTGCCTTTTGCCAGCATCGGTGTCCAGGTCGGAGGCGCCGCCGAAGCGATGGTGGTGCTGGCAACGGTCGAAGGCGACGATCTGACCTGGATCGCGGCAGACCGGTCAGCCATCATTACGCGCCATGGCCGCGTCATCCGCTTCAAAAGCGGCGACGTTGACGTGGTTACGGCCCTCGGCAGCGACGACCCGGTCGCAAATGGCGCCGTTGCGGCCGGCAGCTGCACAAGGCTGCTCGATTTTCCCAAGGCGAACCTGTATTCCGTGCCGACCCTGTCGACCTTCGCAGCCAGCGGTACGGCCAGCGTGACGCTGCTGCACGGCGACATCACGACCCGGAGTTTCACCGAAACCGGGGTCAGTCATCCGCTGGGCTGGGAATTCGAGAACCACTTCTATCTCGACATGGTCAGCAAGCGGGTCTGGCAATCGAACCAAAGCGTAACGCCGCAACTGCCGCCGATCAAAATCCGCGTGCTTCGCCCATATTCAGGTGACATTGCCTAGCTGATCCCCCCGGACCCGCCAGCGTCCCCGCGCCAGCTGTGCGGTTATATACCATTGCCGGACGCCCGACGAGAGAATCGCCCGCGAATCGCCCCTGTGCGACGGGCCGATTTCTGCTATGAGCGAAGCTGTATTCAACGATTGACCCTGAGCGCCCATGCTCCCGGAAGCGGCCGCCGCCTGCATCTACCTCGCCGCTCAGACGGCCGACCTGCCGCCGCCGATCCTCATGACCGTGCTGACGGTCGAAGCCGGCCACGAAGGCACCCATTCGTCCAACCACAACGGCAGCGAGGACTACGGTCCGGGGCAGATCAATACCGTGTGGGTCGGTGAGATTTCCCGCAAGATCCATCAGTCGCCTGAAGCGACGCGCGCGCTGCTGCAGTATGACGGCTGCTTCAACATTCGCGTCACGGCCAGTCTGCTGCGCCGCCAGATCAACGCGGCTGGCGAGTTCTGGACGGGCGTCGGCTGGTATCATTCCCGCACCAAGGCGGAGAGCCTGAAATACATCCGCAAGGTCATTGTTACTGCCAAGCGCCTGTTCGGGCCGCAGATCATCGCGACGACACCAGTGGAAGTGCCAGCTCGGCACCCTGATTCCTGACGTTGCCGACGGCCGGCGAGACCGGCCAATGATCGATCAACCCGTCAGCGCAGGGCCGCAGCATCGCCGATACGTCGCCCGGCCGTTCGCCCAGCCAGGCGGCCCAATCCTCCGCGCCGAGAATGACCGGCATCCGGTCGTGGATGGGCGCCATCACCCCGTTTGCCTCGGTCGTGATCAGCGTGATGGTCCGCAGGATCTCGCCGGCGGGGTCCCTCCAGGATTCCCAGAGGCCGGCGAGCACCAGCAGCGGCCGGTCGCCCGTACCGTTGGCCGGGTGGGCGAAGGCGTAGGGCTGCTTCGCCCCTTCCGCCGGCCGATGCCATTCGTAGAAACCATCGATCGGAACCAGGCAGCGACGGCGGGCGAACGCGTCCCGGAAGGCCGGCTTCTGGGCGACGGTCTCGGCGCGCGCATTGGTCAGCGAGGCGCCGATCTTCGCATCCTTCGCCCAATGGGGCACCAGGCCCCAGCGCAGCGGATCGAGTGCCCGTTCGCCGGTCTTGGGATTGTGCCGGACGGTCAACAGCAGATCGGTCGGCGCCGCGTTGTAGCGCGGCGGGGCATTGCTCAGCGGATTGACGGTGCCGAACAACGCCGCGAGCCGACGCGGCGGGCTGGTTTGGAACAGCCTACCGCACATGACGGCCCTGCCCCGTGCCGACCACGGTTGCCGGGCAAAAACTGCCGCACCGCTGCTCCGGTCGAGAAAAACTCACGCCAAACCCTTCATGCAGAAGGCTTTCCTTGTTGGTATCCGGTTTGCGTCGCCGCTGCCATCACGATGCTTCGCCGATCGAGGAGACCTTAGCATGACCGAAGCCGCCGCCTTGACCCATCCCCGTTCGCCAATTGCGGACAATCCTTTTGCCGCCTTGAAGAAGCACGACAAGGGTGTCCAGTTCAGCCTGGCCGACGTCGGCGCCGAAACCAAGAGCCAGACGCAGGCCGGTGCCGCGCTGGGCCAGGTCAAGCCGGCCGTGAGCGCGGCCGGCCACGGCAATCTGCTGAGTTCGTCCCTGCTGGCCCAACTGGGCGGATAGCGACCAAGCAACGCCCTCGGCCCGAAAGCAGAAATGGCGGGGTTGCCCCCGCCATTTCCTCTTCGCTGAAATCCGATGGATCTCAGGGGTTGCTGGCCGTCTGCGGATTGCCGGCCGCCGCTGCGGTGGGCAGTGCCAGGAAGTTCCGCACGTCGGGCGTGCCATTGCCCGTGATGAAGTTGTAGGGCTGCAGGTTCGAATCGGTGCTGTAGAGCCCGTCGAAGCCCGGAATATTCTGGTGGTAGAAGCGATAGGGCGCGAACGAAGCGCCCAGCAGATGCTGAACGAACGCACTGTTGTAGATATAGGTGTTCAGGTTGCCGAGGCGGTGGCCGAAGCGCTGGACACCGAGTGCGGCGACACCGGCGAACTCCGGTGCCGCGACCGAGGTGCCGATGACCCCGACGAACTCGCCGCCGAAGCTGATGATCACGGCACTGCGGGTTTTATCCGCACCGCAGGTCGGGGCGACGATGCCCGACGGGCAACCGCCGACCTGCATGCCCAGATCCGGTACGGTCCGCATCCGCGACTTCACCACCTCGAGGCCCAGGATCAGGCTCTGGTAGCTCGGGCGGGGATAATGCGCGCTGATACCGCCGCCGGCACCCCAATAGCCTCCGCTCACATTAGTGCCGAGACCATAGGGGTCGTAAGGCAGCTCCGGATCGCCGAAACCATTCTCCGACACGTATTTCGAGGTCAGGGTCGGCGGATTGGTCTGCGGGCTGGGCGGGGTGGTCGTGATGAGGTTCGTGCCGCCGACAGCCGTCACGTGCGGGCTCGACGCCGGCTCTTCGACACCGGCCAGGAACGTGGCCGGCAACCCGCTCAGATAACCGGCGCTCGGGCAGCCGAGGCCGCCGCTGTCGCCGGAACTGGCGATGAACGTGATGCCCTGGGCATTGCCCTGCTTGAACAGGTCGTCATAAACGTCGAGGATGCCGGACTGGTCGACGCCGCCATTGTAGGCGGCGGTATAGAACAGTTCGCAGCCGCCGAACGACGAGCTCACGATGTCGGTGCGGTTCGTCTCTACGATCGTCAGGTAGGCGTCGAGGACCTGTTCGTCCGACAGGTCGGGAATGTTGTACAGCACCACGTTGGCACCGGGCGCGCCGCCCAGCACCTGCTGCACGTCGAGCGATGCCTCGAACGAGCCCCCGCTGTCTGTGCTGAACGGAGCGCCCCCGTTGATGGCGACGCGGCCGGTCAGCTTCGGATCCGGCGTTCCGGTCGTCGTCGACCAATGCTCATGATCGAACACGGCCTTGACGTCCGAATCGAGGACATCGGACGACATAACGATCGCGACATTGGCGCCCTGACCGTTCAATTGCCGACCGGTCAGCGGTGCCTTGGTCTGATAGGATGGATAGTCGTAAGCCTGCTTCAGGTCGTTGTACCAATAGGGGCCGGCGGCGGAGAGACGATTCTCCGGCGCGGCCAGCGCGTTGGCATCGAGCTTCACCGCGCGCGCATGCTCGCGCATCCGGACGCCGGGTGCGAAATGCGCGACGATGGCGCCTTCCTTGCTGAGCGCCTGGGGCATCACGATGCCGCCCTGGGCCGCCATGCGCACGCCGCCGGCGCCGTTCGTCGTATAGACGAGCCGCGTACCGAACAGCTTCTGCACCGCGGTGGCGCTGCCTTCGATATGCAGGCTGCGCGTATGGACGTCCGTCACCGTCAGGCCGGCGGCCGCAAGACTGGCCTTGACGCTCGCCACCTGGGCGTCGGTCGGACCGAAGCGGTCATGGAACTGCTGCGGCGACAGCCATTGCTGGTAGCTGGGCGAGCCCGCGATCTGCTGCGCCTCCAAAAGCGCATTCAGATCCGCCACATTCCGAAGCGGCAGGAACACTTCGAAGCCGACCTGCTGGCTCGATTGTACCTGCTGGGTGACGGCTGCCGCCCTCGCGGGCGTGACCGACGCAAGACCCATTACGGCAACGGCGCCCGCTGCCGCCCCGATCGCAAAACGCGAAACAAGCATGTTGATTCCCCAGTCACGTGAAGCCGTTATTTTTGGGTGCAGCGACAGAGCGCGGCACATACCCGTCAACCAGATCCAGCGCATCAACGCCAGGGGAAGAAGGGCATTGTGGAAATGAGCGGCGACGGTGTTGGCGGGCAGGAAAAGACCCGCTTTGGACTGTCTTGGGCGTCATCCTGACGCACCCGGAGCATGGTTTCAATGGACACGAAAACGCCGCCGATGACTCGTAACGTCGCCGTTACAGAATACCGCAAAATTCCGTTAGAGATCGCACGGGCGGACCGGTTGACCCTGTGCGGGGCGTTTGCGATGGTGGGAGGCATGTGCGACCACAAATGGCTTCCATCGACCCCCACGGCTCGCCCCTCCATTGCGATGAACCGGCGACCCGTCCGTGGTCGATGATCCCGTGACCGCATCGTCTGCGGGGGAGCCGGAGCAGCTCGAACTCCTGGTCGGTCCGATCGGGCCTGCGACCCTGCCCAGTGCTCCCGACGAGATCGCGGCGCTGGTTCGACGCGCCGCGACGCTCGAGACCCGGCTGACCACAGTCACCGATCACTTCCGGCGGCGCGATGCCGCGGTCGAACGCGGCGATGGGCGCTCCGGTCTCCACGACGCGCTCCGCACGCTGGGTCGCTGGGCAGACGGACTCTGGTGCCAGGCGGCACCGCCGTCCGAGGCGAAGCCCGCGCCGCTGCCCCGGATCTCGATCGTGACGCCGGTCCTGAACGCGCGCGAGACGATCGCCGAGACGATCGAGTCGGTGCTGGGCCAAGCCTATCCGAACCTGGAATATATCGTGGTCGACGGCGGATCGACCGACGGGACCCGCGAGATCATCCGGGGCTACGCCGACCGGCTCGACCTGGTCATCGCCGAGCCCGACGATGGTCTCTACGACGCGGTCGCCAAAGGTTTCGCGCGCGCAACCGGCGAGGTCTTCGCGTGGCTCGACGCCGACGATCTATACCTGCCGGGCGGGCTCGACCGGGTCGGTCGCCATTTCGCGGCGTTTCCGGACGATCGCGTCATCTATTTCGAAAATCTGCTGACCATCGGCGACTGGCGCTTCGCCAACCAGCCGCTTGGCCTCGTCGATTTCCGGCGGTTGCTCGACGGCCATTTCCTGTTCCAGGACGGCGTATTCTTCCGGCGCATCGCCCATGACGCGGTCGGCGGTCTGGATCGCACGTTGAGGCTCGCCGGCGACTGGGCGTTCTGGCTGGCCCTGGCACGGCGCTATCCGCTGCGCCGGCTCGACGGCCACGTCAGCGCCTTCCGGGTGCGGTCCGGGCAATTGAGCGAAGACATGGCAGGCTATGAAGCCGAAGCCGCACTGGTCTCGGCCCGGCTCGCGTCCGGCCGGTCACGGGCGGAACGGTTGGCGGAGTGGCCGGGCCATATCGCCCTCGGGCTCATCGAATGGCTGGAGTCCATGGCCCGACGGCTTGGGCCGCATCGCCGGCTCTATTTTCCGCTGGCGCTCGACGAGGATGTGCCGGGCCCGCGCGGCACCACGGCGCGACCGCCCGCCCCCGCACGCTGCCCGGTATCGGGCAGCGTGCCGAAGCGGCTGCTGTTTTCGAGCCCGGACACGAGGTTCGGCGAGCCGGGCCTGAACGAGATCTGGTACCACCCGGAAAACCACGTCGCGGCGATCGGCCCGGAGCTCGACCGGACCACTCTGCGCCGTCTGCACGAATGGCACTATGGCGGCCAGAGCCGGGACATCCGGGTTCCGGCCGAGGAAAGCGCCAGTCCGTTCCGATACTACCGGGGTTCCATCGGGCGTACGGCGGCACTGGCCGCGCGTCTGGTGCCCGCCCCGTTGCGCCGGTCCCTGGTGCCCTGGGCCGATCCGACGATGCGCGAGATGAAGCGCATGCTGCGTGGTCTGTTGCCACGCCGCACGACGCCGCTGCGCGTGCTCGATCTCGCCTGCTTCGAGGGCGAGCTGCTCGATGGCTTCCGTGCCGACGGCTGGCAGACCTTCGGCTGCGACTCGAGCGAACGTGCCGCCGAGGCCGCGCGGTCCAAGGGGCACGGCGTCTGGCTGGGCGGGATCGAGGACGCTTTGCGCGTCATCCCGATCGAAGAACGGTTTGATCTCGTCATCCTCGCCCAGGCGCTCGAACATGCGACCGAGCCGCTGATGGCGCTGCAACGCGCGGCGCGCCTGCTGGAGCCCGATGGCCTGATCCTGATCAGCACCCCCAATCTCGATTCGGCCCAGATCGAGCGGTTCGGCCCGACCTGGGCCCATTGGCACCCGCCGTTCCAGCGCTTCGTCTTCTCGGCCCGGACGCTGGCGGGCTTGGCGCGGTCGAGCGGCCTTCGCCTGCTGCGCACGCGCACCTGGTCGCATCCCTATTGGAGCTGGCTCAGCCTGCGCCTCAACCAACTGGGCCTGATGGGCGCCGTGCCGCACGGCCTGCCGCCCGATCCCGACACACGCGGTGCCGCCGAGACGACGGCGCTGGCCGCCCGTCTGTTCCAGAACTGGCGCGGCCGCGGCGACTATCTCTACGCCGTGCTGAAACCGGACCGCCGGAGTTGAGTGCGATGGAACGCCCGCGCATCACGCTCGTCACCCCCAGCCTGAACCAGGTGCGCTTCGTCGAGCGTACCGTCGCCTCGGTGCTGGGCCAGCGCTATCCGCGCCTGGAATATATCGTCATGGACGGCGGATCGACCGACGGCACGCTGGAGATCCTGAAGCGCTATCGCCGGCATTTCGCCTATATCGAGAGCACGCCCGACGATGGTCCGGCGCCGGCCCTGCAGCGTGGCTTCGCCCGGGCGACCGGCGAGATCATGGGCTGGGTCAACAGCTACGACATGCTGGCGCCCGAGACCCTGGAATTCGTCGCCTGGTATTTCGCCACCCACCCGAAGACCGACATGATCTACAGCCACCGGGTCATGATCGATACGGCCGACCGCGCCGTCGCCTATTGGCTGCTGCCCCGCCATTCCGGCCGCAAGATGCGCCGCTGGCCGCGCATTCCGCAGGAAACCTGCTTCTGGCGGCGCGGCCTGTACGAGCGCGCCGGCGGCATCGACGCGAAATACCGCTTCGCGATGGATTTCGACCTGTTCGCCCGCTTCATGATGATCGGCCGGGTCGACCGGGTCGACCGGTTCCTGGGCGCCAGCCGGCTCAATCCCAGCTCGACCAGCACCCGCAAGCGCACGGTCGAGGGCGGCGTCGAGATCGATCGGATCCGGGCCGAGCACGGCCTGCTGCCCCGCCCCTGGTGGCCGCTGCTGGCCCACCGGTTCGAGCAGGGCATGGAATGGCGCGGCCGCCGCTTCGCCGACGAGGGCCGTGTGCTGCCCGGCTGCCTGCCCGGCCTCGGCTGGACCTACGATCGCCTATGGGGCGGCACCCTCGCCTCGCCGCGCGAAGGCGGCTCGGCGTAGGGTCCCGCGCTCAGTCCTGGACGTGCTTCGCCGCCTGGGCAAGACGCCGGCGCTGGAATCGAACACGCTGGCTCCGCTGCTGAAGCGGCTGGAAGCGCTGCGCCTGCAGACCGATATCGCCATGCTGCGGCAAGCGCTGGAGGCGCGTGCTTCTATCGCCGGCTGACTTCGAAAAACACCGCCTCGACCGATCGGGCAAAGCCCGGACCGTCGAGCAGCGGCGACCCGGCAAGTCGCGCGCGCATGCCGGCCCGCAGGGCCGCGAGGCGGTCCGGATCGCCTGCCAGATCGGTGGCAAGTGCGACATAGCTGGCCAGATCCGCGGCGACGAGCTCGTCGAGCCCGACGCGGTGGAGAAGGCTGGCGCCCACCCGTCCGGCATGACGGGAGCCCGCCAGGGTGACGACCGGCACGCCCATCCACAATGCCTCGCACGTCGTCGTCGTACCGTTGTAGGGAAATGGATCGAGCGCCAGGTCGACCCGGCCATAGGCCGCGAGATGGCCCTGGGAATCATCGATGTGCCCCAGCAGATCGAGCCGGTCGGGCGTCACGCCGGCCGCCGCGAACCGGTCCTGGCAGAGCCGTCGCGTCGCCTGGTCTTCGAAAATCTTGTATTTCAGCAGCAGCCGGCTGCGGGGCACGCGGTCGAGCAGACCGGCCCAGGCCCGCACCGTATCGTCCGACAGCTTGGCCGGATGATTGAACGAGCCGAACGTCACGACATCGCAGGACAGGCAGGGCGGCGACACTATCGCCGGGGCATTGCCCGGTGGCCGATAGCAGAGGAAGCCGCCATCGAGCCGGAGCAGCTTTTCCGTATGGAAGGCGTCCGTCGAACCGGGCGGATCGGCGATCGCGTCGGTCAGGCGATAGTCCATGGTCGCGAGGCCGCTCGTGTTCGGATAGCCGAGCCAGGTGACCTGTACCGGTGCCGAGCGAGAGGCAAAGACCGTAAGCCGGGAGTTGCCCGTGTGCCCGCCCAGATCGACCAGCAGGTCGATCCCGTCGGCACGGATCCGGGCCGCGACATCGCCATCGGCGAGACCTTCGATCGGAACCCAATGGTCGGCCAGGACCTGGAGGCGTCCGGTCGTCTCATCCGCCTGACGGCCCTGGGCGTAACAGAAGATTTCGACCTGGGCCCGGTCGTGGTGCGCCAGGAGCGGCTCGAGGAAATAGGCGACCGAATGGGTGCGGAAATCGGCGGAGACATAGCCGATCCGCAGGCGGCCGGCCACGCGCACAGGAAATGGCGCGGTCTGCGGTTGGGCAAAGCGCGCGCCCCAGCTTCGGTGCGCCGCCAGCATCTCGACCGGGGATAGTTCCTCCGTATAGCTGCGCAGCATCAGTAGATTGCTGGCCGGCCCGGGCAGGTCTGGGCGGCGCGCCGTGGCCCGGGCGTAGGCGTCGATCGCTTCCGCGACCCGGCCCTGCTCGTGCAGCAGATTGCCGAGGTTGTTGAGCGTGCAGGCATCGTCGGCGTCGAGATCGAGCGCCTGCCGATAGCTCGCCAGCGCCTCGTCGAACCGTCGGGCGTTCTGGAGCGCGATGCCGCGATTGTTGAGCGCCACGACGGAGGTCGGTTGCAGCGCCAGCGTGCGGTCATAGCAGGCGAGCGCCTCGTCGACACGGTCGAGCGCCACCAGCGCATTGCCGCGATTGTAGTGCGCCTCGGCGAGGCCCGGATCGACGGCAAGCGCCTGATCCAGGCTCGCCAGCGCCTCGTCGAAACGGCCGAGCTCGCCCAAAGCATTGCCCCGGTTGACCAACGTCGCCGGATCGTCGGGCCTGAGACCCAGGGCGCGATCGTAGCGAGCCAGCGCGTCGGCAGGGCGGCCGAGACGCAGGAAAGCATTGCCGGAATTATACAATGCCTGGACGAGCGTCGGATCGACCGCGAGCGCCTTGTCGTAGCTGACCAGCGCCTCGTCGTAGCGACCGAGATCCTTGAGGATATTGCCGAGATTGTTGAGGGCCGCGCCGTAGCGAGGGTGGAATGCGATCGCCCTGCGGATCAGCCGCAGGCCCTTTTCAGGATCGCCAGCAGAACAGAGCACCAGGCCCTGCAGATGGAGCCCGTCGACGTTCTTCGGCTGCAGGTACAGCACCCGGTCGCATAGACCGCGTGCTTCGGCGAGTTGCCCGGCCCCGAGCGCGGCGGCCGCGGCATCGAGCAGGTCTGGAACGTTCCGGCTCGGCGGAGAGTTCGGCAAGGAAGACGGCATGGCCGGGACTATAGCCAGCCGGCGTCCGCGGCGGAAGGTTCGACCAGCGGCACGCACGGCGTTTCAAAATGCCTTCCTTGCATTTTGCCTGGCAAATTACCCGGATATTTGCCGGCGCTTGAGGCGCAGGCGTCCGGCTCAGGCCATGCGCGGCATGCGCCGCGCCATCCGGCTTTCGAACGGCTGGCCGCTGCGGGCCGCCTCGATCACCGCGGCGTGACGCGCGACGCTTTCCGGCAAGTCCGTGATTCCGTTGACATATCGAGCGATCGTCGCCCGCTTGCGGCCAAGCTGCTCGGCGGCCGACGTCAGGGACAGGTTCATCCGCTTCATCCAGGCTGCCAGCTCTTGGGCGGTGCGAATGTCGTTGCGAACCATGTCTTGCTCCTATTTCCGGCTGAATGGGCTGGGCGTGATGCCCGGTTCCCTTCCCTCTCCGCAATTGCGGTGCCGGTTTTGGAGCAGCCTCAGAGAAAACCGATCGAGAGCCATGGCACGGCCGCGATCAGTACGGTCGCGGCCAGCAGAACCGCCAGATAGGGCCAGACGCGCGACATGGCCGCATCGGGCGAGACCCGGCCGATGGCGCAGGCCGCATAGAAGCCGACCCCGAACGGCGGGGCGAACAGGCCCATGCCCATCGCCAGGACCACGACGATGGCGTAGTGCACCTCGTTGATGCCGAGCGCGCGGGCGACCGGGAACAGCAGCGGCCCGAACAGCACGATGGCCGGAATCCCTTCGAGCACGCTGCCCAGCACGGTGAAGACTAGGATCGAGATGGCGAGGAATCCCAACGGTCCGCCGGAGACCGCGCTCATGGTCGCGACCAGGGAATGGGAGAAACCCGATTGGGTCAGCGCCCAGGCCATCGCCGTTGCGGTGCCGATGATCAGCAGGATGGCGCCGGACAGCGAGGCGGTTTCGATCAGGATCGGCACGACCCTGCTCCAGTCGAACTGGCGATAGACGAACAGCCCGACCAGGATCGTATAGACGATACCGACGGTCGAGACCTCGGTCGCGGTCGCGATGCCGTCGACCACAGCGGCGCGGATCACGAACGGCAGGATCAGGGCGGGCACGGCGATGACGAACCGCTTGCCGATCTCGCTCCACGATGCCCGCTCGATGCCGGACACGTCGTCGTGACGGCAGCGCAGACGGGCCACGATGGCGAGCGCCAGCGCGCCGACCGCCGCCGGCAGCAGGCCGCCGGTGAACAGCGCCGCGATCGACACGCCGGTCACCGAGCCGATGGTGATCAGCACCAGGCTGGGCGGGATCGTCTCGGCCATAGCGCCGGACGCGGACAGCAATGCCACGAGTTCGCCCGGCGCCGCTCCGCGCTGCTTCATCTCCGGAAACAGGGCCGGCGCCACGGCCGCCATATCGGCGGCCTTGGACCCGGAAATGCCGGATACGAGATACATCGCGCCCAGCAGCACATAGGCGAGGCCGCCCTTCACGTGGCCGACGATCGAGGCCATGAACGCGACCAGCACGCGTGCCAGCCCGGTCATTTCGATCAAGAGGCCCAGGAAAACGAACAGCGGCACCGCCAGCAACACCAGGCCCGACATGCCCTCGTCCATGCGGCTGACCACGATGGTGAGCGGCATGCGCGTGACCACGGCCAGGTAGGACATGGTGGCGACGCCGAACGAGAAGGCGATCGGCACGCCGACCGCGACGCAGATCGCGACCAGCACCACGAAGAACACGACCAGATTGCCGATGCCCAGGCTCATCAGCCAGGGCTTGGCGAGCCAGAAGCCCACGGCGACCGCGCCGACGACGGCGAGCGCGCCCAGCATCTGCAGCAGGCTGGATCCGGCCACCAGGCGGCGTACCGCGATCAGCAGCATCAGCAGCGCGCCGACGATGATCGCCGCCACGCGGAAACTGTCGTGGATTTCGAGCGCCGGCGTGGTGATGAACCATTGCGCTTCGACATATGCGCGCGCCGGCGCGACGATCTCGAGCACGAAGACCGCGACCACGGCGGCGGCCAGCGCCCGGAGGCGAGCCTGCCAGATTGGCGGCAGCAGCATCGCCACCGCCGTCAGGCGCATGTGCTCGTCGCGCCGCAGCGCCACGACCGCGCCCAGCATGGCCAGCCACAGGAACAGGATCGAGGCCAGTTCGTCCGACCAGATCAGCGGGCGGTTGATCACGTAGCGCGACACCACCCCGGCGAACAGCACGCAGATCTCGACCACGACCAGCGCGGCGGCCGGCCATTCGGTCAACCGCCCCAGCCACAGGTCGAACCGGCCGCCACCGGATGTCGCCGCACTTTTCCCGACCTCGGCAGCGGCCATGCTCATCGCCCCGTTCCTCCGGCCGCGGTCAAGCGAGGCTGCCGACGTTCTTTTCGAGCAGCGCCCAGGCTTCGTCACCGTACTTCTGCTTCCATTCGGCGTAGAAGCCGGCCTTCTTCAGCGCGTCGCGGAACGGTTGCGGATCCGGATTGGCGAAGGTCAGGCCCTTGGACGTCAGATCGGCCTTGAGGCTGTCGTTCATCGAGGCTACGTCGGCCCGTTCGTCGAGCGCCGACTTGTTGAAGCTCTCCTGCACCAGGTCCTGCATGGCTTTCGGCAGTTCGGCGAACGCCTTGGCATTGGCCAGGAAATGGAAACCGTCCCACATGTGGTTGGTCATGGAGCAGTATTTCTGCACCTCGTACAGCTTGCCGGACTGGATGATGGCAAGCGGGTTTTCCTGGCCCTCGACGATCTTGGTCTGGAGCGAGGAATACACCTCCGAGAAATTGATGCTCGCCGGCGACGAACCGAACGCCTTGAACATTGAAGTCCACAGCGGGCTGACCGGCACGCGGATCTTGAAACCGGCCAGATCCTCGGGCTTCAGGATCGGCTTGGTCGAGGACGTGATCTCGCGATAGCCATTGTCCCACATCTTGTCGAACGCCACGAGGCCGACCTTGGAGATGGCCTGGCGCACGTGCGTCCCAAGATCGCCGTCCATGGCCTTCCAGACCTGATCGTAATCTTTGAAGGCGAAACCGATGCCGTTGATCGAGGCGATCGGCACCAGGGTCGAGAGGATGAGTCCGGACAGCGTGAAGAATTCGAGCGCACCGGAACGGACCTGGCTCAGCATGTCCGTATCGCCGCCCAGTTGGCTGTTCGGGAAGATCTGGATGTCGACCTTGCCGCCCGAGCCCTCGCGGATCTTGTCGGCCGCCTCTTTCAGGCGCGTATTCATCGGGTGCGAGACGGCCAGATTGTTCGCCATCTTGTAGCTGAATTCGGCCGCGCGCAGACCGCGCGGCAGCAGGGTGGCACCAAGCCCGACGGCCGCGGCGCTGGTCACGAAGTTTCTCCGGGTAATTCCCGTCATCTCATCCCTCCCGTGGATCATCGATCTCTTTGTTGAAGTGCAGCATTCCCCAGGGAGCGTGGAAGGGCAACCGTCCGATGGAGCCAAAAACGCCATTCGTCGGACTTTTTATCGATTGGGCCCGATGCGACGGGAGGCCGATGGATATCCGATCCGGACTTGCGGGCCGTTCCACCAGTCCCGGCCGCGCCGTTACCTCGAAATATTCGCGTCCGCTTCATTCGCCAAATCCAGTATCGGCACTCGATCGGTACATTGATCAATTGGCCGCACCGGTATATTTTCAGAAAAAATTAACCATAAAATCAATGCCAAGAAATGGGGAAGAATCTGGGAGGAAATCGTGAAAAAGCCCTGCTCCATGAGCCGGCCGCTGGCCGGAAGCCTTGCAGCAAGTTTGATCACCCTCGTCGGCCTCGCGCCGACCGCCAATGCCCGGGTCACCGGCATCGTGTTGGGCGCCCCCACGCAGCCCTACGGCACCACCGGCTTCGGAACGACCGGCGCCTATGAGGAACTCGACGGCGTCGCCAATGGCGAGATCGACCCGCGCGATCCGGTGAACGCGGTCATCCAGGACATCGACCTCGCTCCCCGCAACGCACGCGGCATGGTCGAATACACGACCAACATCTCGATCCTGAAGCCGGTCGACGAGAGCAAGGGCAACCACACTTTGCTGTTCGAGATCGTCAACCGCGGCAACAAGCTCGATCCCGGATTCTATAATGTCGGGGCGACGACCGCGAACCCGGCCGGCGACGGTTTCCTGGAGCAGCAGGGCTTCACTCTGGTATGGGCCGGCTGGCAGCCGGACCTGCTGCCGCTGCCGGGCCTGGTCACCATGAAGCCGGTGATCGCCCATCAGCACAACGGCGGCACGATCACCGGTGTCGTGCGCTCCGAATTCATCCTCGGCACGGCGGCGACGACCCAGAACATCCTGGCCGATTCCAGCTCCAATACGCCGGGCTATGCGACCGTCACGCTCGACAATTCCCATGACACCATGACCATGCGCGTCCATCAGGACGATCCCAAGGTCAAGATCCCCAACGGCGATTGGGCCTATGGCGACTGCACCAGCGTGCCGTTCCCCGGGACGCCGAACGCCCAGAAGGTGTGCCTCAAGAACGGCTTCGACACCAACCACATCTACGAACTGGTCTATACGGCGAAGGACCCGATCGTCATGGGGCTGGGCCTGGCCGCAATCCGCGACGTGGGCTCGTTCCTGCGTCATGCCCGGCACGACGAGGCCGGGACGCCCAACCCGCTGGCGGGCGCAATCAAATACAGCCTGCTGAACGGCATCTCGCAAAGCGGCCGCCTGCTGCGCACCTTCCTCGACCTGGGCTTCAACCAGGACGAACGACGCCGCCAGGTCTATGATGGGATGCAGCCGCACATCGGGTCGGTCCGCAACTACATGAACGTGCGCTTCGCCCAGCCCGGCCGCCTGGCCGGGACCCAGCATACCGAGAAGCAATATCCGGGACCCGAGGCGCCCGCGACCTACGAGCCGAGCTTCGATCCCCTCGCCGGCCAGTTTGGCGGCCTGTTCGATCGCTGCCGCCAGTCGGAGACCTGCCCCAAGGTCGTCCATACCATGAGCGACATCGAATATTGGCAGGCCTCCGGGGCGGCCGACACGACCGACCCGACCGGCACGCGCGACGAGCGCCTGCCGCGGGACGTCCGGATCTATGAATTCTCCAGCACGCAGCACGGCGGCTTCTCGCCGGTCGCGGCCCTGCCGACCTCGACCGGCATCTGCCAGCAATTGCCTAACACCAATTCCTATACCTACAACATCCGGGCGCTGCTGGTGGCATTGCAGCATTGGGTCGCAAAGGGAACGGAACCACCGGACAGCGACCATTCGAACCTCGCGCACCGCAGTCTGGTGCCGCTCAACCGGTTCGTATTCCCGGCCATCCCGACGGTGACCGACCCGCACGGCATCTTCAACACCCGCACCGTCTATTTCCGGGGCTTTCAATACGATGCTCCCGACCTGAGCGGGATCATCGCGGTTGAACCGCCGATTCCGGTCCGGCAATACCCGGCACTGGTGCCCCAGGTCGATGCCGACGGCAACGACATCGACGGCGTGCGTTCGGTCACGCTGCGCGCGCCGCTCGGCACCTATACCGGCTGGAACGTCCGCAAAGCGGGCTTCAGCGAGGGCGACGCCTGCGACCTGACGGGCGGGTGGGTGCCCTTCGCGCTGACCGAGGCGCAACGCCGGCAAGCGCATGACCCGCGCCCCTCGCTGCAGGAGCGCTACGGCACCCTCGCGGCCTATGCCAAGGTCGCGACGGCGGCGGCCAACACGCTGGTCGGCAAAGGCGAGTTGCTGAGCGGCGATGCGGCGGCGGCAATCGCCAGCGCCACGGCACAGGCCCACGCATTGGGACTGAACTGAGACCAGGACGGCCCCCGTTGCCTCGACGAGGCCGCGGGGGCCGACCCTCCACTTCATCGAACCGACGATTCGACCGTCGTTTCGCCGACCGGGCGCCCGCCCGTTCCGGCACTCTATCGACGATGTCGTTTCGGGGATGACCCGCGCGCACCAACCGGCTAAGCATCCGGCCAACGTGTCCCCCGGAGAATCGCCGCCATGTCGACCGCCCCCACCACTGCGCATGAGGTTTCCACCCTGCTGGATCGGCTCGGCGTCGATCGCAGCGCTTACGAGGGCGGGACACTCGCCGTGCGCTCGCCGATCGACGGCGCCATCATCGGGCGGCTGCGCGAGCATTCTGCGGCCGAGGTGACGGAGGCCATCGGCCGTGCACACGATGCTTTCTTGGCCTGGCGCGAAATTCCGGCGCCGCGCCGGGGCGAGCTGGTCCGCCTGCTGGGCGAGGAACTGCGTGCCCACAAGGATTTGTTGGGCCGGTTGGTCTCGCTCGAGGCCGGCAAGATCGTCCAGGAAGGCCTGGGCGAGGTCCAGGAGATGATCGACATCTGCGATTATGCGGTGGGCCTGTCGCGCCAGCTCTATGGCCTGACCATCGCCACCGAGCGTCCCGGGCACCGGATGATGGAAACCTGGCATCCGCTCGGCGTCGTCGGCGTCATTTCCGCCTTCAACTTCCCG